>JAFDZQ010000009.1:47545-62649 GCA_018266895.1 Bacteroidota bacterium | reverse complement strand
TTTTAGCTTTGCGTAACTTCAGATCCTAATCAAAAAACTCTCTGTATATCTTCCATTCCCCGTTTGTTTCAGGACCTTTGTATATTCTTAAAGTCTTAATGCCTTTTTCGGAAAATTTATCCGATTCGTAAGACTGACTGAAAATAACTTTTCTGTCATTATCAGAAGTCGTGGAGTCAGATATCAGTTTATAATCAGTAAACTTAATTTTTATATTCCTGTAATTCCTGAATGAAAGTTCCAGCCTTTTCAGACGTTCTTTGAGTTCAATCTTCCTGCCGTCTTTTCCGTAATACTCGTAATCATCCGTAAGGAAACTTTTGAATTTATTGATATCCTCATCTTCCCAGCTTTGTTTCCAGTTCTCAATAGTATTCTTAATCAGATATTCATCTGAAGAGAAATAAGCATTAAGCTTTGTTATACTGATATAAAAAAGCAGCGCCAGCACCGCTGCAATCAGAATAAAACTGCCGAGTGTCATATAAAACCTGTTTCTGGTCAGTCCTACTTTGTCCTTGTATCTTTTTTTGAATTCCCTGTCAAATTCCTTTTTTGCATCAGAATCCGGAAATTTGTTTTCCCTAAGATTGTATCCGCAGTATTTGCAGTAATCCGAATTTATGTCTGTTTTATTTCCGCAGTTAGGACATTCTTTGGTTTTTATTTTCTTTGTTCCGGAAAGCAAATCTCTAATATCTTCAGGGGTCTTGTCTCCAACATCGATTTCATCTGTATCACCGATACTGATTTTCTTTTCAGTCGCAGGATTATTTCTGCAGCCGTAAGTTGTGCATCCGTGATTTTCATCCCAGCATTCTTTATGATGAGGAGTGCCGCATTGCGAGCAAACCGTGAAATCCGCTCCCGATTTTATTTTAGACTGGCAATAAGGACAGATTTTGTTTTTGAGGAAGTCATATTTCGGTTCGGAAGTATTCAATCTTAAATTTTATTTGAAAATTTCCATGCTTTCAAATTCAAGATGAATTTCTTTTTCATCTTTTCTTAATGTTAAAATATCATTAAAGGGAATTTTCATTTCAGTAATTTTAGTATCGGAATATTTAATTGCTGTATCCGATAAGGCATTGAAATTGTGATATGAACTGAATTTCAAAAGACTTCCGTCCTCCCTTTTCACATCTTTTACTGACATAAGATTCAGATTAGCGAAAAATCCTTTAACGGGAATATTGTTTTCATCAGTAAGTTCATAAACAATCTCGTTATTGAATTCAATCATAAAATCATCACTTCCGAAATGCTTCGTACCGTAACTGATAATATCGCTTATTTTCACTTCATCAAATTTCTTTTCTGATTTATGGATATCCTCAAATGTATAGTGCGACGGGCAGTCTTCATTTCTCTGGTATTCAATGTTGTAAGAATCATTAATGCTTCCGTTGAAAATAAAACCTTTGCCGCTCAGCAGTTTAAGATCATCCCTGTTATGAAGATATTTTACGGCCTCCTGTACCTGCACCCCGGCAATGACGGAGGCGATTGTTGGTGTTGTGGGAATTTTCCCCTGCTCGATTTCATCTATGCCAAGAAGCATACATGATTTTCTTTTGTTAATGAGCTTGTAATCCGTTTCGGACATTGTGCATTCATAACACGCTCCTTCGGGCGGAACGAACATTCTTGCGACACCGCTCAGAACTTCTATTGCTCCGTCTATCCAAGGCCGGTTTACTTTCCAGCAGGACTGATTGATAAAAAGCCGGGCTTCCCTGTTATCAAGCCCTCCGATTATAAGATCAAAATTTCTGAACACTCCGAGACCGAGATTATAAATATTACCGTTGAAATATTTTATGCTGATCTCATCATTTACTTCCTTTGCCCGTCTGCTGATTACTTCTGCTTTTGCTTTTCCCTCGTCTTCCTTTCTGAAAAGCACGCTCCTTGATAAATTGCTTTTCTCAACATTATCCATATCCGCTACGCAGATATTTCCCACTCCGAGCATAGCAAGATTTTTTACTATCTCATTACCGAGTGCCCCGCATCCTGCAACAAGTATTTTAGCATTCTTAAGTATTTCCTGATCCCACCATGTTATAAGTCCGAGCCGGGAATACCTGTCATCAGTTATTTCTAAAGGCATAAATTTTTTTGTTAAAATATCTGAAATTATAAAGAAGTTAAAGGTTTAAAATTTAAGAGGCGGAAACTGAAGATTAAAATTCTGTAAGATTAAAATTCTGAAGTGGAGGTATCTGAATAAACATTGCCTAATGTATAACTCTGCTTCACTGCCTGCTGCCTAATTGCCTAACTGCTCATTCCCGCTGTTATCTCGGGATGCAGTCTCAGCACATCACCTTCCTTGACGCCTGCTTCAGCGAGAGTCTGGGATTCGGTAAGCTGTTTTCCTGAAGCTTTATGATGGAATTTATAAGACAGAGGTTCTCCGTCCGGACCTGTCAGAGGCATTTTCATTTTCGGAAGAAGCACTTCCATTATTCTTTTAACCGAAGCATCATCAGGCAGAGTCGCCTGCTGTTCTTTGTTTCCGGTTGCATCAACGATAGTTATGTTTATTCGAGCCATAAGAATTCAATTTAAAGATAATACTTCAATAATTAAATGATATTTTTGAATTACTTTTACAAATTCAAATATAACCGTCCAAAACGTTTCTAAATATAATGGCAATGGGGTTTGGGAGGTGTTTCGTAGGAATACAGTAAGTTTTTCAAATAAAATTTAACTTGCTGAATAATTATATAACTGATTAACTGCTTGCAAAATTTAACTGTTCAGTGATTTATTTCACTGTCACATACTAATTTGTTTAAACAAAATGCCGCCTCCTTAAACAGATAAGCAGACGGCATCTGATGAAAGTGAAGATATATTATTTTACTAAAAACATTGTCCTGATTTCACTGAATTCACCTGTTTCGATTTTATAAAAATACACTCCGCTGCAGTAGCTGCTGCCGTCAAATCCGACAGTGTAACTTCCCGGACTCTGAATACTGTTTACAAGCTCTGTAATCATTTTACCTGTAATATCATAAACAAAAAGTCTTACTAATCCGGTAACTGCAATATCATAATTTATTCTGGTTGACGGATTAAACGGATTCGGATAATTCTGGGATAATCTGAATACCGACGGATTTGAAATTAAAACCTCACCACTTAAATTAAAATATTCAAAGTTACCGTTGTAATCTATTTGCTTTAATCTGTAAAGATATTTTCCTGCCGTTAAATTTCTGTCCGTAAAAGAATAATTAACTGGGACAACTGAGTTTCCATGTCCTTGTACAAATCCTCTCTTTACCCAAAATCCTGATTTGTCCGACCGTTCGATTTCAAATCCTGAATTATTTTCTTCCGAAGATGTAGTCCATTTTAATTCTGCATTATTACCATTTACATTTGCAGTAAAGGAAGATAATTCGACAGGCAGAGGTCTGTCAATTATACTGATAATAAAATTATCCGCATAATTCCATCTGTCACCGTCAGAGGTTCCGTCATGATTCACTGAATTTCCGTTTGCATAAATTGTATCAGTTACATTAGGAGTTGAAGGAGCGGCATATTTGAATGTAAATTCTACAAAAGGACCTGTAAAAGCTCTGGGATCTTTGTGAGTGAGCTCAAATCCTGATCCGGGCAGAGACTCATCTCTCCGTAAAAGCGTATCCAGATAGGAAGGATAGACTGTTCCCAGATTTGTAGCAATGTCACAACCGGCTTCCACAGCCGGACCTCCGGAAATTCTGAGAGTATAAAGCGCAGTATCGTTTACAAAAACAGTTGACGGACCATTGATCACGACTGTCACGCGGACATCAGGACTGAAATCGTGACAGATGCATCCTATTTTATCACTGTTCTTTCTTGTAAAACCCACAATGCCGTCATCAAATGCGACTAAATTGATATACAGAGTTGTCAGAAATACAAAAAATAAGATTGAAGAAATTGTCTTTGGAATTTTCATAACATTAGTATTTTTGGTTAAGAAAATATATTGACTGAATATTACACTTAAATGAATGTTTGTTCAATTCAAATTAATGTATACAAATTTTCCGCCGGCATTTTACTTCAGCTTTCCCGGCTTGCATTTTACTTTACAAATGAAATTGTTTTTAAAGACTATTAAAATTATTTTACTCAACTTAATTATTTGAAAATCTAAAACTAAATATGAAAAACTTTTATAAATCTGTTTTCCTGTCTGTTTTAATTCTTTCGGTTTCAGTGATTTTTTCTTCCTGCAATAAAACAGATTCGTCCAAAGAAATACTTATTGGTGAATATGCTTCACTTACTGGAAGCGAAGCGACTTTCGGGCAGTCGGAACATAACGGTTTAATGCTTGCAGTCGAAGAAATAAATAAACAGGGACTTCTGGGCAAACAGGTTAAGCTTATCACCGAAGACAATCAGGGCAAGCCCTCAGAGACACAGACAGTTGTACAGAAACTTATCAACAGGGATAAGGTCGTTGCCATCATCGGAGAAGTTGCTTCATCAAGAAGCAAAGCCGGTGCTCCGATCTGCCAGGCTGCGAAAATTCCAATGATAACTCCTGCATCAACGAATCCGGAAGTTACTACCATCGGCGATTATATTTTCAGAGTATGTTTTATTGATCCTTTTCAGGCATCAGTCATGAGCAAGTTTGCCATCAATTCAATGAAAGTTAAGAGAGTGGCATTGTTAATTGATCAGAAGAACGCCTATTCGACCGGACTTGCCGACAATTTCAGAAAAGTATTCACTGTAATGGGCGGAGATATCGTCGAAGAGCAGAAATACTCTGCAGGCGACAAGGACTTCAAAGCTCAGCTAACCTCAATTAAAGCCAAGAATCCTGAAGCTATATTCATTCCCGGATATTATACGGATGTGAACTTAATTTCAATACAGGCAAGAGAGATCGGACTGACCTGCCCGCTGTTCGGCAGCGACGGATGGGAATCCGAAAAGCTTACTGAAGGGAAAGCGAAGGACGCGCTTGAAGGAAGTTTCTTCTCAACTCACGTATCGGCTGATGATCCTTCGCCGAATATTCAGAATTTTATAAAGAAGTATCAGGAAAAATACAAATCCAAACCCGATGCAATGGCTTTTCTCGGTTATGATGCGGGTATGATTCTGTTTGATGCCATCAAAAAAGCAAATTCGACTGAAGGTGAAAAAATAAAGAATGAACTGGCAAGGGTAAAAGATTATCCCGGCGTAACAGGTGTCATAACAATTAATGAACAAAGAAACGCCATTAAACCAGCCGTTGTAATGGAAATAAAAGGCGGAAATTTTGTTTACAAGGAAACGATTGCTCCATAAGACAATTACGAGTTACGAGTTACGAATTACGGGTCATAAGTTCAACATGTTAATTTTTGTTTAATCCCGTAACTCGTAATTTGAAACCGGTAACTATTGATTCGTAATTTTTAATTCATAATTTATAATTAAAAAGGGTTTGTCGGAATTTATTCAGCAGCTCATCAACGGATTATCTCTCGGAAGCATTTATGCTCTGATCGCGCTTGGTTATACTATGGTTTACGGTATACTTAAGTTTATAAATTTTGCTCACGGCGAAATATTCATGCTCGGCGCATATTCGGGATTTTATCTTGCGAATTCCATGGGTGTCAGAAGTCCGTCAATTCCCATGGCTCTTTTTATAATGCTTCTTTCAATGATAATTACAGCCTGCATTGGCGTAATCATAGAGAAGCTTGCTTACAAGCCTTTAAGAAATTCTTCAAAGCTGACAGTACTTATAACTGCAATCGGAGTTTCTCTTTTTCTACAGTACACCGGGCAGCTGCTGTTCGGAGCAGATCCTAAATCATTTCCGACTATCATTGAAAATGTAAGTTTCAATATTTTCGGAGCGACTATTGGTTCTAATCAGATCGTAGTCTTAATATCTTCAACATTGCTCATGATCGCTCTGAGGATAATTGTCATGAAAACAAAAATGGGAATAGCGATAAGAGCGGTTTCCAATAATCTTACGGCAGCGTCACTGATGGGAATTAATATAAACAATGTGATTTCATTTACATTTGTTATTGGTTCAGCTCTTGCAGGCGCAGCGGGAATTCTTTACAGTATTAATTATCCGAGCATTGATCCGCTGATGGGATTGCTTCCGGGTCTGAAGGCATTTATTGCTGCTGTTCTGGGAGGCATAGGTAACTTCCCCGGGGCATCTGTCGGAGGTCTGATCATAGGACTTGTAGAAACATTTACGGTAGGTTATCTGTCCCCTACTTACAGGGATGCTATTGCATTTGCCATTCTTATCATTATCCTGCTTGTAAAACCAACAGGACTTTTCGGAAAGAAAGAAATAGAGAAAGTCTGATAAATTTTTATGTGAAACGGATAATTTCAGAGGAGTTTTAGTAAACGCCTTTTTTTATTCAGTCTTTTTTCAGTCTGTCCGAAATATCCTTTAGTGAAGTATAAGATTCCGACAGATCAGGAAAGCTTTCGGAAGCAGTGACAAATGTCCACAGATAAGCTACTATTGAAAACAGCTCGCCGGCACTGAATCCGTCCAGGTCTATTGCTATATACAGAACGGAAAGAAAAATAATAAGCAGAATAAACCTTATCAGACTGAAATTAAGAGCGTTCCATTTTGAAATTTTTATTTGTGGTAATGAAAGTTCTGTGTAATACTCTTCTATCTGTTCAGAATCTTTTTGTGAAATTACCTCAACTACGTCTTCATATTTATCATGATACTCTTTCTGATGAGGGGTTATTTTTGAAACATAAAATTTATTGATGAAATAAAGCGGCAATATGATTATCAGGCATGTAATGGAAATTCTCCAGTCAAAAAAATACAATGCTATCACAGCTCCGAAGATTGAAATGAGATTGTCTATTATTTCCGGTATTCTGAACTGTAAAAAAGAAATGTACTGGTAAGATAACTCGGCTCTTGCTGCGGTTGCTGATGCAGACAGATTTTTCTGCTTCGAGTTTTGTGACACATAAACAGACAGTCTGGTGAACATTCCGGTGAAAAGCTTTGTATCATAAACTCTTCTGAATGAACCTGCTCCTGTATTTATGCAAAACAGCAATACCCAGATGAATATCGGAAAAAATATATTCTGTGACGGATCCGTAAATTCTTTGTCAATAAGCGCGTCAATGACATTTCCCAGAAGATACGGCTCTAATATCCATGCCGTATTCTCCACAATGATTAACAATATTGCGAAAGAGACCTGGATCCTGTACTTTTTTATCAGATCTAATAAATGCAATTTTCAGAAATCAAATATTTTAATAACCGCAATTATAAATTAGCATTCTTTTCTCTTTCCTGTTTCCTTTTCATAAAGTCCATGATATACATAAACAAAGCTATTGCCGTAAATATTGCCATAACTATGACTATCATATTACCCCTTGTAATGCCGGTAACAAAAAACATTATTGCAGCAATAAGCGTCAGTATAACAGCTATGTGCGCCGCTGTCCTGTTTTCATTCTTAACCGGAAATGAAAGGATAAGAAGAATTAATCCTATACCGGGTGCAATAAGAGCAGTAGGACTTCCCGATATGAAGTATCCGAAAACACCAAGTCCTATCAGGACTACGGCGTTGGCTATCATTATTCTGTAGATATTCATGATTTGTAAAATTTAGATTAGGATTAAATTAAACCGATATTGCTATTATATCAATTCATTTTGACATGATTACATTCCGTTCAATAATTTACTTGACATAATAATTCATTTGCCTTATTTTGTTAGGAATTATTTATTATTTACCTAATTTATTAAGCCATTACAATTCAAACTAAATACAGCGAAGATCTTAAACTGGACAACATAGATCTGAAAATTTTATCCGAGCTTCAGACAAACTGTCAGATAAAAAAGAATGAGCTTGCGGAAATAGTGGGTTTGTCCCTGCCGTCCACTATTGACAGAATAACAAAACTTGAATCTCACGGATATATCAAATCATACAATGCAGTCCTGAATCATAAAAAGCTGAAACACGACATAACATGTTTTATATTTGTAGTAAGCGAATCATCGAAATATTATTCTCAGTTCATTGATCATTGCCAGAATACAAAAGACATTCTTGAGTGTCATGCAATAACCGGAGACGGTTCTCATATTTTAAAGATCAGAACCGAAAACACTTCATCCCTGGAGAAGCTCCTTTCAAAAATTCAGAGCTGGCCGGGAGTAAAATCTACAAAAACCAATCTTGTGCTTTCATCGCATAAGGAAACTACCGAAATCAAACTAAAACAATAACAAATTAAATTAAAACAGAACAATGGCAGAAAAAAAAACAATTGAAGAACAAAAGGAAAAGCTTAAAAGAATCAATGATGTCTTTAAGCTGATTAAGGAAAAAGATGTAAGGATGATAGATTTCAGGTTCACTGATCTTCCCGGTCAGTGGCAGCACCTTACTATTCCTGTTTCAAAATTAAGTGAGAGCACTTTTTACGAAGGAATCGGATTTGACGGATCTTCCATCAGAGGATGGAAAAACATTAACGATTCTGATATGCTTGCAATTCCTGATCCTGCTACTGCAAACATAGATCCCTTTATGACAACGAAAACTATGACAATTATCTGTGATATTTACGAACCAGAATCCAAAAACATATATGAATTGGATCCGAGAAACCTGGCACGCAAAACCGTTGAATATCTGAAATCAACAGGTATCGCCGATACGGCATTCATAGGTCCTGAAGCAGAGTTTTTTATACTTGATCATGTAGCTTACAATATCAATGAATATTCAAGCTGGTATAAAATTGATTCAATAGAAGGATTCTGGAATACCGGAAGTGAAAAGGAAACAAATCTTGGGCATAAGATAAGACTGAAAGAAGGTTACTTTCCTGTTCCTCCTTCGGATTCTACAAATGATCTCAGAAGTCTGATGGTGGAAAATCTTATCAATGTCGGCATAGACGTGGAAATGCACCATCATGAAGTTGCTACCGGAGGTCAGTCTGAAATTGATTTTAAATATTGTCCTCTTGTTGACTGCGCGGATAACCTGCAGATGTTCAAGTATATAGTAAAGAATACTGCGAAGTCAGTCGGCAAGACTGCAACCTTTATGCCTAAACCGATTTTCGGAGATAACGGAAGCGGGATGCATACACATATCAGTTTATGGAAAGACGGACAGCCGCTCTTTGCAGGTGATAATTATGCCGGACTTAGCGAACTCGCGCTTCACTTTATAGGAGGAGTCCTTAAACACGCACCTTCAATTCTTGCTTTTACAAATCCCACCACAAATTCTTACAAAAGACTTGTACCGGGATATGAAGCACCGGTAAACCTGGCTTATTCAAAAAGCAACAGAAGCGCTGCAATCAGAATACCAATGTATTCAGACAGTCCCAAAGCAAAAAGAGTCGAGTTCAGATGTCCTGACGGCACCGCTAATCCGTATCTTGCATTCTCGGCAATTCTTCTTGCAGGCATTGACGGAATAAAAAACAAGATCCATCCGGGAGATCCGATAGACATCGATATTTTCCATCTGAGCGAAGCAGAGCTGAAAAAAATCCCTCATGCTCCGGAAGATCTGACAGCCGCGCTTCATAAACTCGAAGCCGATAATGATTATCTCAAACAAGGCGGCATCTTCACGGATAAACTGATAGAAACATGGATAGATTATAAAATGAAAAAAGAAATCAAGGAAGTTCAGCTCAGGCCGCATCCTTATGAATTTCATCTTTATTATGAAGTTTAATATTATGAAGTTCAGTTCTTATCAGATTTAAAACCAAACCCTGGCAATTTTTTCTGTCAGGGTTTTTTATTTAACACGACTTATCTGCTTATCCGGAATTTTTTTTTACTTTTAATTTAGGAACTTATTCTGAAGTTGCGAAGTTCAAATCTGAGCAAATTCCTCTCAACTTAATATTATAAGTCATGACAAAAAATTTCTACTCCGGTTTCTCCATTCTTTTAATTTTAGTTTTGTTTTTATTTAACGGCTGCGGTAAAAAAAGCGATTCGCTTTCAGATTTAAATCAGGATTATCTTTCAAAAGACTTTGATGTTTTAGAGCAAAAATTAAATTCCAAATCACCTCTAAGTACTATCTCTTTCGGAGATGATCAGAATGAAAATTTAAATTCTGTTTTGGACCGACTGATCATAAGAAAAGGCTCCATGAATATTGAAACTGACAACTATGATCAGTCCGAAAAGAAAATATCAGATGCTGCAATAAGTTTTAAAGGATATCTGACAAATACATCTTCCGGAATGAATGAGGCAGGAAAGAAGCAGGGCTCCGTCACTGCAAGAATTCCGGCGGATAATTTTGATGCCTTCATTTCCGAGATAAGTAAAACAGGAAAGGTAATCTCACAGAATATTTCCGGCAATGATGTTACTGAAGAATACATTGATCTTGAAGCCAGACAAAAGACACAGAGAGAACTTGAAAGAAGACTTCTTGAATTGCTTGACAACAAAACTGCCGGATTGTCCGATGTTGTGGATGTCGAACAAAAACTATCAAATGTAAGGGAAAATATTGAAAGAACCGAAGCGAAAATGAAATATCTTAAAGATAAGTCAGCATTTTCAACACTGACAGTAAATTTATCCGAGTTTCCCGTGACTCAGACCTCTTCCGAAGGAGGATTTTTTTACGAAATAAAAAATGGTTTCAAAAAAGGTATGGAAGGATTTTCTGAGAAAATCAGCAGTATGATCGCATTTGTAATTGCGTTCTCGCCGGTAATAATTTTAATATTACTAATTTTATATTTCATAAAAAAATATTTTATAAACAAAAAAATAAACAGTCTTGCAAATAAAACTTCATAAAATTATCAGGTAAAATTTTTACCCTTAAATCATTACGGCATCTGTTTTAAATTCACGTATGCAGAAAAACATTAAAGGCAGGGGATCTCAGATTAACCTTCCCAACAGATTTGAAAAAGTTTACACAGAACCGTCTGAAGATTATGAAGAGCATTTTGAATGTGACGGGAAAAATAAAATCGAAACTGTATTTTTTAAGGATAATTCCAAATCAGTTCTTGTGAAAAACGAAAGTCCGGATATCGGAGCCGGATACAGCATAAATCCTTACAGAGGATGCGAACACGGCTGCGTTTATTGTTATGCCAGACCTACTCACGAGTATCTTGGTTTTTCTTCCGGGCTTGATTTTGAAACTAAGATCATGGTAAAGCATGATGCTCATACTCTGCTCGAAAAAGAATTCTCAAAAAAGAACTGGATTCCGCAGACTGTTTTATTTTCCGGAAACACAGACTGTTATCAGCCGGTTGAAAGAAAACTTGAAATCACAAGGAAGTGTCTCGGAGTATTTCTTAAATTCAGAAATCCTGTTGTAATAATTACAAAGAACGCTCTTGTTCAGAGAGACATTGACATATTAAAAGAATTATCGGAACAGGATCTGGTGAGAGTGGTAATTTCAATAACCACTTTAAAGAAAGAACTACAGAGAAAAATGGAACCCCGTACATCATCACCGTCTATGAGACTTAAGACAATTGATTTTCTTTCATCAAACGGCATTACGGCAGCTGTCAATGTAGCTCCGGTAATTCCCGGGCTTAATGATGAGGAAATACCTGAAATACTGAGATCAGCTTCAGAAAACGGAGCTAAATACGCCGGCAGAGTAATGCTTCGCCTGCCGCATTCAGTAAAAGAATTATTTTCTTCCTGGATCAGAAGGGAATTTCCCGGGAGAGCTGATAAAATTCTTAACCGGATAAAAGAACTTCACGGCGGAAAACTTTATGACAGTAATTTCGGTACACGCCTCACCGGAGAAGGTGTCTGGGCAGATACGATTAAAAAGATATTTGAATCAAACTGCAGAAAATACGGTCTCAACAAGAATAAAACTCCTTTGGCGGTAAATCTGTTCAGAGTCCCTGACAGTTTAACCGACAATGGTCAGTTAAATATTTTCGGTTAATAATTTTCATGATTTCAGTACTTCCCCGAATGCAATGTCATATCCGTCAGGATCATTTATTCCAAACTCTTTCACGTTATAAGATGTGATGTAAAGTTCATAATCGATAGTTGCGCCGCTGTCTTTTAACTCTTTATAAATTGCTTCTGCATCATCAACCCAGAAATAAGCATCCCACATTTTATTTACAATTTTCCAGTTAGGTCTGATATCCTTTTGATTCTTAACCTGACAGATCATCAACCGGAAATCATTTCTGTCCAATATGCAGAATGAAGGAGGTTCCCCGAAATATTTTTCATAACTGAATCCTAACTTATCGCGGTACCATTCTGCCGATTTAATTACATCCGAAACAAGCAGAACAGGCGCACTACCGGTGATCTTACTACTGCTCATAAACTTTTTTGTAGATAATGTTTCCGATCACAGGAACTCTGATCAGGGATCCGTTATAGGTTTTAACTGCAAGATAAATTGAATATCCCAGTAATCCGAACACCATTATAAAAATACCTCCGTAAAATACAATCATCATTACTATCATAATTCCGGGCATGCTTTCCGGATTTCCGTGATGGCTATTGTTAAACATTCCCGTTCCTAATCCCGAAATAAAAATTACGGCAAGCATTGCAAAAACAAACACAATTATCAGAGCTGCACAGGCAAGCTGAAAGAAAATCGCCTGAAGAGAATGAAACCTGACAAATTTTGATTTGTCTTTTTGTGTAGCCCATAAAATGATCGGAAGAATTATTCCCCCGAGAAAAACAGAAAGGTGTGAAAGCATTCCAAGAAGTCTTTCATCTCCTGACGGTTCCTGATTTGAAACTGTTTGATCGTTCATAATAAATACTTTAAATTTAATATCTTGGAATCAGATGAATATGAGAGTGCATGATTATCTGCCCTGCTTTTTTGCCGGCATTGACTGAAATGTTATAAGCTTCCGGTTTGTACTTTTCATCCGTAAATGATTTCATTTTAAAAAGCAGATCCGTAAAAGCTTCCAGTTCATCTTTTGTCGAATCAAAATAATTTTCATAATGTCTGTATGGTATAATAAGAACATGACCTTTGCTGTGCGGATATTTATCGTTTATAACAAATGCAAGTTCATTGCTTTGTATAATGCTTTCTTTGTCAATATTGCAGAAAATGCATTCCATCTTTTTTCGTTAAATATAAATAAATTGTTTTCATAATTCTCTTAATTTATTAATATGTTTGTATTTTCAGAATGAAGTTACTATATTTAAAACAAATAAAACCTTTAATTTGAATAAATCCCTAATACGGCTATCAGCCGTAATTTTTTTGTTTCTTTTTTCAAGTGCAAATATTTATTCCCAGGATACCGTAAAAGTAATGACATATAACCTGCTTAATTACAACGGCAGTGTGGTAAAAGATAACAATTTCAGAAAAACAATAAAGTTTGCCAATCCGGATATTCTTGTTGCCGAAGAAGTGATCTCCCAGTCAGCCGTAAACAATATGCTGAGTAATGTCATGAATTATTATTCTCCTGGAAAGTATTCAGCAGGGACATTCTTCAACGGTTATGATACTGATAATGCGGTATTTTATAACAACTCAAAGTTTACATTCCTGTATAATTTTGTCATACAGACCACATTAAGAACAATTAATCTTTTCGGACTTGTTCATAATCAAACCGGTGTAACGATTAAATTATTAGCAGTTCATCTTAAAGCCAGTAACAGCACATCCGACCAGCAGCAGAGACTTAGCGAAGTCAATGCTTTGAGGAGTTTCACAAATTCACTTCCGAACGGAGATGAATTCGCCGTGCTGGGAGATTTTAATATTTATACTTCCACGGAACCTGCATATCAGAGACTTCTACAGATTGACGCAGGAAGCGAAGGACATTTTATCGATCCTCTTAATTTAAGCGGAACGTGGAATCAGTCGGCTTATGCTCCTTTTCACACACAATCGACAAGAATACGGGCATTAAGTGACAGCGGATCCACTGGCGGACTTGATGACAGATTTGATATGATTCTTAATTCAAAAGGAATGACAGAAGAAGGCGGTATAAAATATATTCCGGGTTCATTAAAACCATTGGGAAACGACGGCAGTCATTATAATGACAGTATTAACATGAGACCAAATACTTCCGTTCCTGACAGTATAGCTGATGCACTTTATTACGGATCTGATCATTTGCCGGTAACAGCTTTGTACAAATTTGAGCCCGCAACCAGTTCGGTCAGATTTATTTCGGGTTTAATTCCTCAGGAGTTCAAAATTTATCAGAATTTTCCTAATCCCTTTAATCCGTCAACAAAAATAAAATTTGATATACCTTCAGGTATCAGCAGTTTAAATACCAGAGTAAGGCTTTCCGTATATAATTCACTTGGAAAGGAAGTTGCTGAACTTGTAAACGAGAATCTCGGCGCAGGAAGTTACGAAACGGAATTTAATGCATCCGAGTTTTCCAGCGGAGTTTATTTTTACAAAATTGAAACCTATAATTTTTCAATGACAAAAAGCATGTTTCTGATAAAGTAATATTCAGATAAAATATAGAAACACGGTATTTCATCAGATCTTTTTAACCACGAAGGCTCAAAGACTCAAAGGATTTTTGAGAAAATTGAATTTTAAAAAATTATTCTTTGCGATATTTGCATAAGTACTTTTCGAACTTTGCATTTAAAAATTATTTTAAATTTCTATTGAATAATTTGGGATAAAAATAAAAAGCCGGAGAATTAATCCGGCTTTTGTATTTGGTCTGTTTTAATCAGGAAATGTGCCTCAGGGTCTGATAAGTATAACCGAATAAAACGAATTGTTATCTGCAATTGATAAATCCTCGGAATCCACAAAGTTATCGCCTGTCACATCTGTATTTACATATCCCGATACTGAGATTTGAGCATCATTGTCAACATCACTCACATCTGCGGCATCTACAACATCATCTTTATTTACATCAGCTCCGTACAGACAATACTTTCCGGCTTTCAGCACAAGATTATTTCCGTATGCCTTAGTAACTGCATCGGAAAAATTATACACAGTAACAACGCCATTTACAAAACTAACAGGAAGCTT
>JAFDZQ010000009.1:0-47516 GCA_018266895.1 Bacteroidota bacterium | reverse complement strand
TTCCTGCATTCGGAAAACAAAATGTTCCTGCTCCGTTCTGATTTAAAACTGCTATTGAGTTATCTGCTATCGCATAAGGAGAAGTTGAATTTCTCAGATAAACTCTTGTAGTATCATTTATCATAGCTGTTCCGTTCCAGAACCCTTCCATGAATGCCGTAAGATTCAGCGAAACAATATTATTGTATGTTACTGTCAAAACAGGTCTGTTAGCCGCAGTAATATTTTCGTGAGTATCAAATCGTTTTGCGGTTGCAGTTGCAGATTCATCACCGAGCAATAACCAGCCGAAGTTTGTCGTGTTGTCATCGATCCATCCCTGAACATCATTTACCATCTGAGCAGTGGATCCCCAGGTATAAAATCCCACACCACCGACTGAAAGACCGGCGCTTGTTGTAGTTGAAAAAACACCGCCGTCTCTTCCCCAGTAATCTGTATCATAAAATCTGTGAATCCACGTAGCATCTCCGGGTTCTGCAGCCGCTCCGAATCCTTCTTCACCGCCCGGTGCAGATGTACTTTCTCCCCAGTCTTCGCTTAATTTCCTGAGCTGGACAGTCCTGCTGCCTGTAATTGTTTTAGACATATGCAGCTTGAGCGTAACTGAAGTTATAACAGCGCATTTGGGAATTGATGACAAATCAAATTTTATCAGTCCCCTTCTTATACTGCTTTGCGCCGTCATTCCGGCAAATAAAAACTGACCGGTGCCGTTACTTGTATTACCGTTAACATCTTCATAAAGTGTATTGTCTTTAGCAAGCGTAATGTTAACAGTTGTCTGCGAATATGAATATTTTACTGATAAAGCCGGCAAGAATAAACCTGAAATCAATATTGCAAGAAAAAAGAATAACTTAGAATGGTTTTTAGTTTTCATAATTAAGTTTTTTGATTTGAAATTAAAAATATTTTAAAGTTATATTCTGGAAATATAAATTTTTCCAAGGTTATTTTATCAGCAGCATTTTCCTTGACACGGATTTGCTGCCGTCAATTGTAATGCAGTAAAAATAAATTCCGCTCGAAACGCTGTTACCGTTAATATCATTTCCGTTCCAAACAGCGGAATAGCTGCCTGCGGATAAATTTTTTGATACTAAATTATTTATCAGCCTGCCTGTAACATCATATACTTTCAGCTGTACAAAACTTTTCCGGGATACTGAATACTTTATTGTTGTTTCGGGGTTAAAAGGATTCGGAAAATTCTGTTCAAGTTTATAATCTGCAGCAGCAAGCTGTTCATTTGAATTTATGCCTATCAATGTATTCAGATCGATTTTATACATTGATCTTCCGTGTGTACCTATTACCAGATAATAAGCCGAAGGATGAATTTTCATATCATAAACCGAAACCATCGGGAGCCCTGAACCGAGGAACTGCCAGCTCTGACCGGTATTTGTGCTGTAATAACATCCGACATCAGATCCCGCAAACAGGATATTGGTTCTCAAAGGATCTATCGCAAAAGCATTTACAGGAGCATCAGGAAGATTATTACTTATATCACTCCATGTCTGACCTTTATTAGCAGTCCTGAAAATATGAGGCTGCGGGTCTCTCCATTTAAGTCCGTTAAAAGTAACATAAGCAATATTTTCATTCGAAGGATCTATGGCAACTCTCGTGATCCATCTGTAAGGAAGAGCTGCGGAAACTTTTGTCCAGTTTGTCCCGGAATTTGAAGTTATCCAAACATTGGCATCATCTGTTCCGGCAATTATAACATTGGGATTTGTTTTTGAAACGTCTATTGTAGTCACCGTTCCGAGTCTTGCCTGATTTCCGTTTGTAAGATCAGGACTGATGGCTGTCCAGGACGACGCTGCATTTGTAGTCCTGTATACTTTATTTGTTCCGAAATAAAGAACATTGTTATTGTTGGGATCCATAACCACCGGAGTTGACCAGTTTCTTTTTTCCGAGGAATTAATTCCGTTAGTGGCATCATCAAAACTGATCCCGCCGTCAATGGATTTTCCCAGCCCGCCGTTCTGATATTCAGCATAGATGACATTCGGATTTGTATGATCAACTATCACATAAAATCCATCCCCGCCGTAAATGTTTTCCCAGTCATCGGCTGCTCCGGTGGTTGTTCTGTTTGTGCCGTTATCCTGTGTGCCTCCGTAAAGTCTCTGTGGATTTGCTTTGTCAATTCCTATTTCATAGAATTGTGTTACAGGCAGTTCAGCAACTTTTGAAAATGAATTTCCTCCGTTTGAAGAATTATAAATCCCTCCGTCATTTCCTTCAATTATTGTTTCAGGAGATCCGGGTTTGAATGCAAGAGCGTGATTGTCAACATGAATATCAAATCCGGTCAGATCTGTCCAGGTGGTTCCTGAATTAGTGGTTTTCATAAGCGCGAAGTCAAGAACATAAACAATATCGGGATTTGAGGGATGAACTCTTACCTGTCCGAAATACCAGCTGAATGTAGAAAATCCGTCCTGCAGCTGACCGTTCGGATTAGCATTAGTCCAGTTAAGTCCGGCATTTGTAGTTTTAAAAAATCCGAGATATGTAGTTCCGTTTGTGAATATCGAGTAAAGGATATTTGGATTTGATTTTGAAATGCTGAGACCGATTCTTCCTACATTTGTCGAAGCTGAATTTGGCAACCCGTTGGCAGCTCCGAGCGCAGTCCAGTTCGTTCCTCCGTTTGTTGATTTGTAAATTCCGCTTGTGCTTCCGTAAAGCTGTCCTCCGTTCGGATATCGTGTCCTTTGCCACATTGCTGCATAGACATTATTTGAATTGACAGGATCGACGGCAATGTCGACAGCTCCCGTAGAATCAGAGATAAATAATATTTTTGTCCAGTTCGCTCCTCCGTTATCGCTTCTGTAAACTCCTCTGTCGGGATTCGGTCCGAAGTATGAACCAACGGCTGCAGCATAAATTTTTAGAGGATTAAATGGATCTACGATTATTCTTCCGATAGAAACAGTGTTCTGCAATCCTGATATCTGCCAGCTTGAACCTCCGTTAGTTGATTTATATACTCCTCCTCCGGCAAAATTATTGTGACCTCCGTTCGCTTCACCTGTTCCGACATAAATAATATTTGAATTCACGGGATCAACTGCAATGTCTCCGACCGGCAACACAGCCATTTCATCAAATACAGGAAAGAAATTCGCTCCTCCGTTTGTAGATTTGAAAACTCCGCCTGTTGCAGCGCCGGCATATACTATCTGAGGATTGTTCGGATCATATTCCAAATCTGAGATCCTTCCGCCGATATTCACGGGACCTGCAAATTCCCACTGCGGGACCGAATTATCAGCTTCTGCAATCCTTCTCATTTCCTGCCCTTTTCTCAGAGCTTCAAGATGCGCATCCGGATCTGCCTGACCGAATGGAAATGTCCTTTTGATGTATTCTATATCTGAAGGGTATTTTGCTTCAGAATTTTTTTCATTTCTTTTTTCCGCAGAGTTATTTTTTGATACAATTATTTCATTTCTGTTTTTCAGATAAAATATCACAGAAGCGCAAATGATAAGAGATACTGAAACCAGAATAAAAATCTTTTTCATTTTCAATTAGTGTTTTATAAATTTAACAAACCCGGATTTTTCATAAGTGCTTTTTAAACTAAGCGCACAGAACACAAAGAATTTTATAGAAAATTAAATTATAATATACCTGCAATCTTTGAATAAGCAATTCGTGTATAAATGCTATTTCATATTACTATTGAACAATTCCGGATAATTCCTTTCCGGGCTCAATAAAAAAGCTGCTATCTTACAAGACTGCAGCTTTCCTTAAAATTTAAATGAAATAATAAACTGTTATTTTATCAAAAACATCTTTCTTGTCTGAACAAATTCGCTGTTGCTGCCTTTAGCCGTAAGTGAATAAAAATAAATTCCGGATGACAGCACGTTACCGTTTACAGACTGCCGTGCATCAAATTCAACCGAATAACTTCCCGCTTCCTGTTTTTGATTCACTAATGTGGATATTTCATTTCCAAGAACATCATAAATTTTCAAAGTTACCTGATTTGAGTTCGGCAACTGATAATTTATAATTGTTGAAGGATTAAAAGGATTCGGATAATTCTGGTTCAAAGTGTAACTGTCCGGAAATTCATTAACATTACTACCTGCCGAGACAACGTTTGTCAGTGTAAAGTTATAATTTGAGATATCAAAAAAGATATTGTCTGCAGATTCCACTTTAATTCTTGCCTGTGAAGTATTTACGGAAGGCAGATTAACAGTCTCGGAGCCGTCATTCGGAACATTCGTTGCGAGAGTATAGAAATATGAATTGCCGCCGTTCGTTGAAAGACGGATGTTTACATTCTGGCAGTTAACGGGAGCTGTGTTTGTGTTTGCAACATTCCAGGTCACAGTCTGCGGAATATTTGTATTCCAAATTACTGATGTTGTATCAGGCTGGGTAACTCTGAAAGGTCCGGCAGTTTCCGTAACATTGAACTCCGTAAGTTCATAATTATTTCCTCCGCCTGCTACACTGTTATCTCTTACAGTAAGACGGAAACTAAGTGTTCTCGTATATGTCGGAAGCAGTTCACCTATAGTTTGTGTGTTATTTAAAAGATTACTCAGCTTCGGAAAAGTTCTTGTCGGCACTGTATCAGGTTTGAATGATCTGAATATGGGGGCATTTCCGGTCGGATTGTTCGGCACTCCTGCAGGACCCAGATCCATTTCTTCCCAGCAATAAGTAAGACTGTTCTGATTTTCAGCGTCTGTAGCAGAACCTGTAAGTGCAAACGGAGTCCGGATCGGAATTGTAAAACCACCTGCCGGAACTGTAACTACCGGCGGAGTATTTCCCGTGGCTGTTGTTACCGGACATACACTGCCGCTTCCGTACTGAATGAAAGAAGCCATTTCTGTAAAATTGCCTGAATGAAAATATGCATCACTGTTGTTTTGAAGATTGCTTGAACCGCAAATTCCTGCATAACCCATTATAGTTGATGCGCTACCGGGTTCCCAGGCAGTTGATCCGTTTCTGTTGCCGCCGCCGCAGGAAGATGTTGTGCTGTTAAAAGAATGATTGCCGCCGAACTGATGACCCATTTCATGAGCCACATAATCAATATCAAAAGGATCACCTATCGGAGCGCCAGATCCGGTAACACCTCTTGCTTTCTGACCATTTACACAAATTACTCTGAGATTCGCTACGCCGCCGCCACCCGTGCTCACTACATGTCCGAAATCATAATTTGCCGTTCCGATGACATTGTCAAGGGTTGTCTGATTTTGTCCGAGCATTGTAGATCCGTTGTTGTTAGTGTATGGATCAGTTGAAGAATTAGTGTAAACAATCAGATCATTATTCCCGATTAAAACCATTCTTGCAGAAAAATCTTTCTCGTAAACACCGTTTACTCTGTTTATGGTTGTAACAATTGCTGCAAGTCCTAAAGCAACGGTTCCTCCATGATATGTAGTATATTCACCTGTCGAAGCGCAGGCAAGTCTGTATGTTCTTAACTGAGTACCGGATGTGATCTCTCCGTTTACCTTCACCGGTCCGGGATTATTATCATTCACTTCAGGATCAAAACTGCACTCGAATGTTTTATTTGTCATGAAATCTTTTTTAAAATAGCTGATGTAAATTTCATTTTCATCTTTACTGTACGGATCAATGAAATAATCTCCTCTTGCGCTTAATATCATTGCATGAAAACCGTGCATTGTAATGTCTAATTTACCTGTAGCATAAGGATCATCAATTCCTTTGATGCTGTAAGTCTTTATATCAGGAAATTTATCCGCAAGAGCCGGCTCCATCATTGAATATTCTGTTAATGAAAATTTTGACATCCCTCCGTAAGGCATAGGAAGCTCGAATATGTAATTCGTATGAACACTGTTTTCCCCGGGAGCTCTGAGCAGCAGTGTATTTAAATGATTCAGATCCGCTTTAATTGTTCTGTATCTTATCGGAATAATTTCCCTGCTTCCCTTTTGCACGAATTCGTTTTCATTTATGTCTGTCCAGACAGCCTGGCTATTGTCAGCCGATAACTGCTGAGGACTTATTTTATATCCTTTATTATTTCCCGCAAAAAAAATCATGACGATAGTTATTGCGATTACGGGTAATATTAATTTTAATGTGTGTTTCATTTTATAATAATTTTTGGTTTGCAAATTTGCGTTTATTATTTGACTAATATCATTCTTTTGGTATCAGAGAATCCGGTTGTTGTTAATCTGTAAAAATATACTCCGCTTGGCAGATTACCTGCATTGAAACTGACTCGGTAACTTCCCGGCTGCATGTATTCACTTAAAAGTGTCTTTACTTCGCTTCCTTTTGTATCATAAACTCTTAAATCTGCAAAAGTACTTACCGGTATGTCAAAATTAATATTTGTCTGAGGATTAAAAGGATTCGGATAATTATTTTCCAGACTGAATTTTTCAGGAACAGCTGAAGATAAAAGATTTATTCCTACTGTTGTTCTGACCAATGTAACAATAAAAGTACTGCCTGAAGCAAGCGAGTCTATTCCGTTATAACTCCATGGTCTCCAGGTGCATCTTACCGAATCACCTGTTACTCCTAAAATATTTGCAAGAGTATCCAGCTGACTTTTTCTAAATGAAATTACTGTATCGCCTCCGTTATTATTGCTTCCGAAAATATGGTCAATGTTTGTTCCGAGTTTTCTGATTTTTAATTTATATCTGACGGATGGTTCAGTTCCTGCGCTGCTCCAGGAAAAATTCTGTGTCTCCGTGCTGTTAGGTGAAACAAAAATTCTAGAAAATGAAGCCGGTTCTAAGTTGTTGAATGCATTCAAATTAAGAATTATTCTGAAAGATACATCGCATGTATCGCCGGAATTCGGATTTGAAGAATTTATGATCCTGATCTTTGACTGAGGAGCTGAAGCAATATTAGGAATTACCCAGTCATATTGTCTCTGTTGTGCAGGAACATTATTCTGTATTGTCTGCCATGTCGAGCCGTTGTTAGTGGATAATTCAAGATTAACATTTCCAGTAGCAGAAGTACCCCAGTATATCTGTCTAGTCTCGCCTGTCCTTACAGATTCGCCTCCGTTCGGATAACCTATCTGAATTTCTCTGTTATAAACATACATGCAGGATGAATTTTCAGCTCTGCTTCTGATAAGAGTTCTCGGCTGAGGTCCGAATCCCAGTGTTAAGCTGATAGATCCGTTCAGATGACAATAACTCATTATCGTCCCTATTCTCGGCACCGGAGGACCGCTGTAGCATCCGCCTTCGACTGCATAACAGCTGTCAATCGCACCGCCTACCCATCCGCAGTTGTGTGTGTGATTTGAACCGAAATTGTGACCCATTTCATGCGACACTACCATTACATCCCATGAATATGTTGGCAGCGGCTGTATCGGTCCGTCTGTATTGCTGAATCCGTAACCGTATCCTGAACTTCCGCCTGAGCAAAGAGTATTCAGATAAGCTATGCCTCCCATATTACCGGATCTCCTTGAGATCATATGAACTAAGGTTCTCTGAACTGACTGCTGATTTGCATTCCATTCATTTCTGAACTGATTCAGAACTGCATTTGAATTTGTACCCGGATAAGGATCCGGTGTTGTCCAGACTCTTAGATAAGGAATCACAAGTTTGACGTTTACTTCTTTCATATAAATTGCCGATGAAGCAGACATCAGAGCCAGAGCATAATTAGTGGCTGCAGTTACTGACTGTCCGTAAGTATTGTATGTAGCGTAATCCATCTCTATTGCAATTTCAGCAGTGTACATGTCAGTCGGGGAATCATTGATAATGTTCTCCATAATTGTCTTCCTCATCTCATTAATATATTCAGTACTTAAATTATCTTCCGTCCCGCACATGAAATCATTCTTTGTCTTTAAATCACTTTCCCTGAAAAGAATATGATCATCTGTTTCCGTTCCGGATTTGGTTTTCAAAGTACCGAGATTGTAATTATCATTGCCTGTTATTATTATACCGGTGACTTTTTCTTTTGTGAAATTTAAAGACACGAGTGTGTTTTCAATTCCTTCAATGTAACCTGTGTAAGAAACAGCAAGGTCATTCAGAGTCAGTTCCTCATTGCCGTTTGCGGTTCTTGCAACGATCTTCGCGCCTGGAGCAAGTATCTCAAATCTTTTCAGTACGAGCTTTAGATTATTGTTGTCAAATCCGGGAAGTGTAAGGGATATCTCCGGTAATTTGTTTTGATATAAATTTACAAGTTCAGACTTGTTAATGCTGAGCATGACTGAATTTTTTAACAATACGGATAATTCCTGCGTACTGTATGCAGAATTGTTTTGTGATCTGGAAAACAGGTCATAATCGTTTTTATTCTGAGAATATGAACTTAATGACAGTGTAAAAATAAACGAAAATAAAAATAAACTGAAAAATTTCATTTGTAATGATTAATTAGTAAAATTGGATTTGAGTTGTCCCGGATAATTTGTGTTTTAAGATAAGAATAATATTGATTTATTAAAATGTTTGTTTTTCTCTTATGCAGATTTCATCTGATAATCTTAACATTTATAGTTTAACCTTAATAAATTTCTCCCATTTATCAATAAGCTCACTTTCTCTTTCGGGTTTCAAACCGGATTTAAGCGTATGATCTTTTCTTGCCAGTGAGAATTCAAGTGCATCTCTTATTGTTTGTTCCAATGATCTTATCTTCAGTCCTTCTGACAATGCTTTGCTTATGTCACAGTTATTTCCGCCGTCCATTTCATCAGGAAGCCATAGCGGTAGTTCAGTATAAGGAATGACTTTTTCTTCTTCCAGAAAACGCTGATCTGCCCAGACGATTTCGGGATCTTTTCCGCTTACCTTTTTGCACTCTTCAATAAACTTTTCAAAAGTCAGTTTATAATCAGGTCCGGTTGCATTAAATGTTCCTGATAATTTGTTTTCGACTGATCTTATAATAAAATCAGCAAGATCCTTTACATCAATGAACTGAACATTCTTCTCTTTTGGTCCCGGCGCAAGCACTCTTCCGCCTTCACTGATCCTGTGAATCCAGTAAGTAAATCTGTCCGAAGGATCATCTTCTCCTGAGATCAGTCCGGGTCTTATGATCAAGGCTTTGTCACCATATACTTCTTCAATTACTTTTTCACATAAATACTTAAGCGGACCGTAAGTTTCTCCTGTAATTTCTTCCACTGATTCATCTTCAAGTCTTCCGGTTTCGGAATTTTCATTCATCCCCGTTTCGGAAAAATCCTTATATACAGAAATGCTCGAGACAAATGTATAATGCTTTACTTTGTCTTTCAGAAACTCCGCTGACAATCTTACAACTGCCGGAACATATCCGCAGGTATCTATCACAGCGTCAAATGATCTTCCGTTAAGCGGTTCAAGATTATTTTTTCTGTCGCCTTTTAATTTTTCAATGCCGGGAAATATATCAGGGTTATGAATTCCTCTGTTGAACAGCGTAACTTCATGTCCCTGTCTTAAAGCGGAATTGACAATATGCTTTCCGAGAAAAATTGTTCCTCCGAGAATCAGTATTTTCATTTTATTGATTTTAAATTTATAAAGTCAGGTTAACGGTTTCGTTTTTAACAAGTTACGGTTTCAGCATAATATTTATGGATTTTTGAAACTAAATTGTTTAGTTTGAAAATATTCAAAAAATTTGAAAGACTACACGATCATTTATAAAGGGTATGAAGAGATCTGTGAAAAAACCCTGGCTTTTTATTTTGACACAAAAGATTCAGGTTTTACATTTGAAGCCGGACAGTATGCTTTTTTCACGATCCTGTTTGCAAAATTCGATGATGAAAAAGGAAATACAAGACCTTTATCTGTTGCAAGTTCTCCTCTGATCAAAGATAAAATAACCTTAGCCGCAAGGAATAACTCATCCGTGTTCGTAAAAAATCTTTCGGAACTGCCTCCCGGAACTGAAGTCTTTGTAAGCAAACCTGCAGGTGGACATTTGCTTTCCGGAGATTCTTCTCTGCCTGCGGTCTTTATTTCCGGCGGGACAGGCATTACGCCCGTAAGAAGCATTATCGAAACCTCTGTCATCAGCGGCTCAGGACAAAGGATTTATCTTTTTTATTCCAATAAAACACAATCCCAGACTGCTTTTCTGGAAGATTTCAGAAATTGGTCCCGGATTTCGGATAATTTTATTTTTATTCCTGTAATTGAAGATAAAAAAAATCTGAACTGGGATTCAGAATACGGCTATATAAATGAAACAATGCTGAAAAAGTATCTTAAGGAATTGCATAACTACAGGTTCTGTCTGACCGGTCCTGAAAATATGGTTGCTTCCGTCAAAAAAATTCTGTCGGAAAATAAAGTAGCGTCTCAGAACATCCGGACTGAAAGCTATTCGTGATGTTACTTCTGAAAGTTTATCATATCGCCTTCGTGGATCCCGTATCTGTCAGTAAATCCTGCAGCAACTTCCACTACATAAGTAGCAGGCTTCTCTGAAGGCAGTGATTTTTCTGAGAAGGGAATGGTGTTTTTAAAAATCTTCACTATTTCTTTTTTACCGTTCACATAAATTATATCAAGAGACATTATCGTATTCTTCATCCAGAATGACTGCGGTTCCTCTTTCTCAAAAATAAACAGCATCGCTTTATTATCATCCATGGATTTTCTGTACATAAGTCCCTGCATTCTCTCGTCATCATTTTCAGCTATTTCAATATCCACTTTTCTGACAGTTTGTTTTCCGTCTTTGCTTAGGAATTCAAGCTCGCCTTCCTTTTTAAAAGCGGGTTCTTTTATATTTTTAATCTTTTCTCTCGGATCTGTGACTACATGCTTTGTTGTTGCTTCATCCTTTTCAATAAATTTTGTGTAAGCAAAATATCCCAGTATAACTGCAATGACTGCTATCAGGATGTACTTGCCTTCAAAATTTGTCTTATTCCCTGAAGCTTTATTCGGATTTTTTTCTTTGGTCAATTATGTATTTATTTGTTTAAAAATTCCTTAATGGATTCTATCAGATATTTGTTCTGTTCTTTTGTGCCGAGTGTAATTCTTGTTTCCGTTTTGAAAGCTTCTTCGTCAAGAAATTTTATCAGAAGATTTCTTTCCTTTAAAAACTTATCGAGATCTTTTCTGATTTTCGAAGGCATGTCCACCATCATGAAATTAGCGTAAGATTTGTAAGGCGTAAAGCCGTCAAGTTTTGAAAATTCCCTGTAAAACATTTCCTTGTCTTCCTGCATCATCTGCGTCACTTTTTTGTAATATTCGATGTCATCAAGGCATATCATCGCCAGATTTTCGGAAACAAGATTGTATCCAAGATATCTTGTTGTAAATCCTTTCAGCTCTTCAAGATTATTTCCGGCAAAACTGAATCCGATCCTGCTTCCTGCAAGTGCAAAATATTTTGAAAAAGTCCTGCAGATTATGAGATTGGGAAATTCATCTAAGTACGGCTTAACATAACTGTTATCCATGGAACCGAAGCCCCAGTATGCTTCATCTATCATTACAATTGAACCTCTGCATGCGTCAAGAAATCTGTAAAGATCCTCGCTTGATATTTTATTTCCCGTCGGATTATTCGGTGATGCAATTATTACCACGCGCGGTCTTTCCCTGTCGTAAATGCTTATCATTTTATCAACGTCATAAAGATAAGAATCTATGCCGTCTATCTTTCCCTTTATCATCGGATATTCAACATTGAATCCGCCGACCTCATAAGCGACTTTTTTGTAATACCACCAGGCTTCTTTAGGAATCAGTATCTTATCACCTCTCATTACATATCTGTGAATAAGCTGCTTTAGAATATCTTCGCTGCCGTATGACAATATTATCTGTGTTTCCTTAAAACCGAAGTCTTTTGCAATTCTTTCGGATAATTTGGATTTAACTCCTCTTGCAAAATCCCTGGAATACCAGGACAGCTCCTCTATGGAAACGGTTTTCAGGTAATCATAACACTTCGGTGAAGGTCCGTACTGTGATTCGTTCCTGTCAAGATACTGTATTGTTTTATATTTTTTTTCTGACATGATTATTGTTTTAGATATTAATTTTTATGTTTCATTTTTTATTCTTCGATAAAAAATTCATTACACCGTGCCTGCACTCCTTTGTCATTCTTGTTATTGCATTCATGTCAACGGCATATTCAAGCGAAGACTCAAAACTCATCGAAGCTACATTTCTGAACATTTCTTTAGTAAGAGAAATCGAACTTGAAGGTATGGTATTTAAATCCCTGCAAAGGCTTAATGTGAATTCTTCAAGTCCCGAATGAGATGTAACATAATTAACAAACCCGATTCTGTATGCTTCCTGCCCTGTAATGAATTTTGATGTAAGAAGAAGATCCTTTGCGTGTGATTCGCTGACTCTTTTCAGAAGAAAGACCATTACTATCGCAGGGATGAATCCGATCTTGACTTCAGTATATCCGAACTGCGCCTTGTCGCTTGACACAATGAAATCACAGGCGCTCGCTATTCCGCATCCGCCGGCAAGAGCATATCCGTCAACCATTGCTATGACCGGCTTGCGGCAGTTATAAATGGCAAGAAGCATATTCCTGAATTTCTGAGAGTCCGCTTTATTTTCCAGAATGTCGTATTCGGAGATCTTCTGAAGATAATCAAGATAAAGTCCGGAGCAGAAGTTGCCTCCCGATCCCGTAAGAATAATGCTCCGTGTTTTTTTATCATCCGAATATTTTACGAATGCATCCGTTAATTCCCGGATCATTTCTTCGTCAAGCGAATTTCTTTTTTCCGGTCTGTTGAGTGTTATCTTAACCGTATTATCTTTTTCCTCTGTTAATATTTTATTGTAACTCATTGGTATTTTAATAATTTTTTTGAGACGAATAATTGATTAAAAAATTATTTTCGTGACTGACTATTCTGGAATTTACCTGAAAATATTCGCTGATGATCGCTTCAGTAATTACATTTTCCGAGCGGGAATATTCTGCAATTATTCCATTGTTCATCAGAATTGCTTTTTCGGAATAGTTAAGCGCAAGCGCAAGATCATGTATCACAATTATAACCGTAAGTCCTCTGTCATGAAGTTTTTTCAGGATTCTGAATATTTCTATCTGATAACTGACATCAAGATATGTAAGCGGTTCGTCTATTATAAGTATTTTTCCTTTAAGATCTCCCGAAGAATTAAGCTGTACAAGTCCGAGTGTCAGCAATACTTTCTGCCTTTCTCCGCCCGACAGTTCGTAAATACTTTTACCGGCAAGTTTTTCCGTACCGGTTTCCGCGATGCTTGCTGTTACAATATCACGGTCTTCAATCGAATAACTGAAATCCGAAAATTTCTTGCTGGAATATCTTCCGAGAAGCAGAAATTCCTTTACCGAAAAATCTGAATTCAGTGAAGCTGAAGACTGCGGAAGATATGAAACTGATCTGGAATATTCCTTTCTGTTTATTCCTTTAATGTCATTGCCTTTAAACAGAATGTTTCCTGAATAACCGGTCAGGATCCTTGAAATTAATTTCACTAATGTGGATTTGCCTGATCCGTTCTTACCAATGACTGAAATAAAATCGCCTTCCGAGATTTCAGCATTAATATCACTTAAATTAAAACTCTTTCCCGGAAAAGAAGAAATATTTTTGGAATAAGAAAAATTTACTTTGTCCAGTTCAAGTATGAAACTCATTTTTCAAATTAAGAGTAAAAAATCATACAAAAAATTCAAATCTTTAAACTTTTGTTTTTTAACTTTGTTCATTATAAAAATTATTCAAGCATGCATTTTTTCCAAACGCAATGTCATTCAAATTTTTTTACTTTTATTTTTAACTTTGTCCTATAAAACTTATTTTATCTTGCATTTCCAAAAACCTATGTCATTCCCGCGAATGCGGGAATCTAAAAATGTTATGTAAAGATTAAATTTTTTATTTATGTTATGTTTGTTGTTTTTTATAATTTTAAACTAAAATATAGTTTGTTTTATATTATTCATAATAATGAAATTATTTACTGTACATAATTTTGCAGATTGGGGTTGTCTAAAAAGTATGGTATGAGTAAAATTGGAAATATAAAAAGCCGATTTACATTCTGAATTCCCGCATTAGCGGGAATGACATATAAGTATTTATGACTTTTTAGACAACCCTAATGACAGATGTTTGCTTGTCTCGTCGAAGTCGGAAATCTAAGCAAAATATTCTTTGTCCTTAACTTTTGTTCTTTAAATACATGTCAATTCCTCTTGCAGCCTTCTTTGCATCAGCCGCAGCATTCACGACTTCCTGTCCTCCGCTGATTATGTCACCTGCCGAAAAGTATTTCGGATTTACAGTCTGAAATGTTTCGGGATTTACTGTTATCCGCCCTTTATCGTCAAGCTTCATACCGTCAATGTTCATCAGAATGTCTTTCTGTTTCAGCTGACCGGTTGCGATGATTACCATGTCGCAGGGCTCTGTGAATTCAGTACCTTTCAGCAATTCCACTTTCCCGTTCCCCGATTTCGTTCTGATGAATTTCACTCCGTCCACTTTCCCGCTTCCCGTTATTTCCACAGGAGAAACATTAAACATTCCTTTTACTCCGACGCTCTTTGCAAGATCATATTCGAATTCATACGCGCCTTTTTCACTGACCGACCTTCTGTATGCGAGAATGACTTTCTCCGCTCCGAGTCTCGCCGATTCTGATGCAGCATCCATCGCAGTATTTCCTCCGCCGAGAACTATCACTTTATGTCCGACTCTGACATTGTGTTTCATTCGTCTGAGTAATTCTATGAACTCTACCGCTCCAGTGCAGTTTTCAAGATTCTCCCCTTTAATATTCAGCGTATCTGTTTTACCAAGACCTATTCCGATAAATACTGCGTCGTAATTATTTTCCAGTCCGGTAAAATCTTCTTTAGAAGTAATTGCTGAATTATATTTCACATTGTAGCCGAACTGTTTCTGGAGATAATCCATTTCATTTAACACTTCATCGTTCGTGATTTTGTAAGGCGCTACGCCGTGAACTGTGAGACCCGAAGGCTTTTCTTTTGCTTCAAATATGTCAACTTCATAACCCGTCATTCTAAGTTCGCATGCACAGGAAATCCCCGCAGGTCCTGCGCCGATTATCGCAACTTTCTTACCGTTAGGTTTTCCGGGAATAAAAAGTTTTTTACTCTCACTGATCGCGGTCGAAGTTGCAAAGCTCTGAAGTCTTCCGATCTCTATCGGCTTCACTTCCTGAAGATTGTAAACACATGCGCCTTCGCAAAGTACGTCCGTAGGACAGACCTTTCCGCAGGCATATCCGAAATAATTTGATTCATAGATTGTCTTTGCAGAGCCGGTGAGATTTCCAGAATTGATCTGTCTTATGAAAAGAGGAATGTCTATCCTCGTCGGACAGGCGTTTACGCAGGGAGCATCATAACAGAACAGGCATCTCGAACTCTCATAATACGCCTGAGTGCTGTTCATCAGCGGCTTGATCTGCTCAAAGTTTTTCTCGAACTCTGATTCGTTTGTGGGCTTTGTATATTCTGACATATAATAGTTAAAATTATTTTACAGTTTTCTTAAAATGAAGTTGATGGACAGAATTTCAGGTAACAAAAAAATTTTGGTTTACAATTCGGTCATCTTCCCGTAAGTCTCAGGTCTTCTGTCCCTGAAGAACTGCCACGTAGACCTTACCTCTTCTATCATGTCAAGATCGAATTCGGCCACAAGCAGTTCGTCATTATCTTCCGATGCCTGCGCGAATATCTGTCCCCGCGGATCCACGAAATAAGATGATCCGTAGAACTTTCCGAGATTCCAGGGCTTCTCCGTTCCGACTCTGTTGATGCATCCCATGAAGTATCCGTTAGCTGCTGCGTGCGCCGGCTGTTCGAGTTTCCATAAATACTGTGACAATCCTGCAACAGTCGCGGAAGGATTATAAACTATCTCAGCGCCGTTCAGCCCGAGTATTCTTGCGCCTTCAGGAAAATGCCTGTCATAGCAGATATAAACTCCCACTTTGCAGTACTTAGTCTGAAATACAGGATATCCCAGATTACCGGGTTTGAAGAAAAATTTTTCCCAGAAACCGGAAGTGTGAGGAATGTGATTCTTTCTGTACTTACCGAGGAATGTCCCGTCTGCGTCTATCACGCCTGCAGTGTTGTATAATATTCCCGCCTGTTCTTTTTCATAAACGGGAGCGATGATCACCATGTTGTATTTTCTGGAATACTCCTGAAGTCTTTCTATAGTCGGACCGGGTACTGACTCCGCAGATTCATACCATTCTTTGCTTTGTCCGGGACAGAAATAAGGCGTGTTGAAAATTTCCTGAAGGCAGAGTATCTGAACTCCCTTTTTACCCGCATCTTCTATCAGCGGCAGATGTTTCTGAACCATTGCTTCCTTAATTTCTTCTATCGTTCCTTCGCCTTCTGTTAAAGGCAGACTCATTTGAATTAAACCTGATTTGATCTTTCGCGGCATGTTGTTTTGATTTTTATATTAAGAAATAATTTTATACTGATAAAACTTATGACATTTTTTTAATATTAAAAATTAAATCAACTATCCAAGAGTATCAATACAATTATGAATTTGTAAGTTATTATGAATTTTAATGAGATGAATGATCTTTAAATAATATTTCTTTGTACAAGCAGAGTCATTCCGCGAAATATACTTTTATGAAAGAGAACTATTCGTACGGAAGGCTCTGCGGGGAATATAGCGCTAGGCGGTTAAACAAAAAGGCATCCGTATATGTCCGGATGCCCTTCTTGTTTTAAATACTTTTTGGAGAATTACCTGATCAGTGTCATTTTTTTTGTCTCCGTAAAATCTCCTGCTTTGATCGTATAAAAATAAATTCCGCTTGTTAAATTACTTCCGTCGAATACAGTTTTATAACTTCCGGGTGATAAATTTTCATTGACCAGTACAGCCACTTCTTTTCCGAGCATATCAAATACTTTTAAAGTTACAAATCCAAAATCCGGAATTTCAAATTCCAGATGCGTGGAAGGATTAAAGGGATTCGGATAGTTCTGATTTAATTTATATCCTTTGATTGAACCTGCGTTGCTGTTGCCGGCTCCGGTGAGATTTCTTGCGAGTTTCACTGCTTCCCAGCAGTTTATCAGTCCCCAGCCTCTTCTTCTGTTAGGTGCGAATGAACTGTCAGCAGTCTGCGTAAGCAGTTGTCTGACCTGCATCGGAGTCAGATTATGATTTGCTGAAAGAATTATCGCGCAAACACCTGCAGTCATAGGACAGGAAAACGATGTTCCGCTTCCTGAAGTATATCCTGTATTTCCTGCACCGGGAGAAGCTACATAGTTTCCGTTTCCAAGCGCGCATACATCCGGCTTTATTCTTCCGTCAATTGTATTACCTACTGACGAAAACGATGAACGCTTTTTATCTGCATTGACTGAACCGACACATATAACGCTGTCTCCGTCTGAAGGAGCTCCGAGAGTATTATGTGTTGCATCATATCCTTCATTCCCTGCGGAGTTACATACAATGATTCCTTTGTTTACGGCCAGGTCAGCGCCAATTGTGATAAAGCAACTGTCACCGTTCATCCATGTCCAGTCATAAGATCTTATTGAACCGGGATCCATTCCTATATATCCGAGTGAACTCGTAATTATATCCGCACCGAGACTGTCAACCCATTCAGCTGCAGCAACCCAGTTATCTTCTTCAATCGGTGTCTCGCTTTCAGTGTTTTCGGTTTTTGCAAGAATATATCTTGATCTGAACGCAGGTGAGATAAGATTTCCTGATCTGTATCCGCCGACAAGCGATAATGTCTGCGTTCCGTGTGAACCTTCCCCCATTTGTCCTGACTGATTCCCTACAATCGTATCATGATTTACAAAATCATAGGACCTGAATCCTCTTGACCGAAGTGAATCGAATACAGGGTGCTGAAGATTATCAAAACCTGCGTCAAAGGAAGCTATCACAACTCCCTGACCGGCATAACCGCTGTCGTGTGCTGTCGGTGCATTTATAAGCTGCATTTGCGCGAGTGAACTTCCGTAGTTCAGAGAATACGGACTGTTGGGAATGCCGCTGTTGTCTTCTTCGATGACAGGATTTGATGCATTTAATTCAATATCATTTTCCGATTTTCTGAATGTTTTAACTATGTCAATCTTGTTTACAAAATCGAAATCGGCAATTAGTTCGATCTGAATTTTTGTAGCGTAACAGGAAACACTGTTGAACCATTTAGACCGGTTCTTTATCTCAATACCCGCATTGTTAATTTCATTAACATAATCATAATTTAAAGGCAGATCTGTAAAATCAACAAGAGCATTCTGAGGTTTCACTTTTGATCTTCTGTCTAATGCCCTTTGAGTCAATAAATTTTCAGGGTGATTCAGTTTCAGTTCAGCATTAACTCCTTTATCCTTAAATGTTATCCATATAAGACTTTTACTGTTCCCGTTTTTAAGACTAAGATCTTCACGCAGAGTCTTGCTTATTTTAATGTAGTTATAAGGATTATCGAATCCCTGAAAAGAAAGGATAAGAATAATGATAGTTATGATCAGAAAATAATTTTGGTTTTTCATTTACTTTGCAAATTTAGTAATTTGATGAAAATTGACTTTGAACTTTTATTAAAATTAATCAAATTAATTTTAAATATCCCATGTATATTATTTCCGGTAAATACGGTTTTGTACTTTTGACAGCTTAAATGCAGAAAAGAATTCTGATCGTAAGAACTGACAGAGTCGGTGATGTAGTAATGATTACCCCTGTCATAAGGGAATTAAGAAAAACATTTCCGGATGCCTTCATCGCAACTCTTATAGATGCAAAAACTGTCGATATTCTCCAGAATAATCCGCACCTGGATCTGACCATAACCGATAATAAAACAAAAGAATCCTTCCTGAAGGTAGTTAAAGAAATTAGCAGACATAAATTCACTGACGGTCTGCTTATGATGCCGACTGAAAGAGCAGCTTATCAGATGTTTCTTGGAGGTGTAAAGAACAGGATAGGCGTTGGAAGAAAACTGTATGAAGTGATTACTTTAATGAAAAGCGTTTCGAGGAATAAATACATTCCTCTCAGACATGAAGCCGATTATTGCATGGACCTCGCAAGAAAGATCGGCGTGAATACGGATAACATCATGCCTGAAATTTTTTTATCCGGAGAGGAGATAACTGAAACACGGAATTTTTTCCATGCTAACGGTTTAAGCGATGATGATTTTAAAATTATCTTACATACAGGATCCAAGAACTCATCTCCCAACTGGTCAGAAGATAAATATCTTGAACTGGTAAAAGGAATTTTAAATAAGTTTAAATCAAAAAAAATTAAAATTATTTTGACGGCATTCGAAATGTCGGAAGATTTCCGTTTCAGCATAAATAATTTAAATGATCCGTCTGTAATTGATCTGTCTGAGAAAGTTAATTCATTAAGGAATCTTATAAAGACTATTTATCTTTCGGATTTCATTGTGGTTTCTTCGACCGGACCCGCTCATCTGGCTGATGCACTCGGTAAGAACGGCGTAGTTATCCACTGCAAAAGACCGATGAGCTGTGTTAAACACTGGGGAACTCTGAATAAAAAGATCTGCGACCTTGAGGTTACTCAGGAACATTGTGATAAATACTGCAGCAGCGATAAAAAAATCTGTGATATAGAAAACGGTATTTCGGTTGATGAAGTATTAAAAAATATTAATCTTTGAAGAATGAATTTTGATGATCTTGTAATTCCACGGTGCAGATATTTTTCAGGATACAAGCCCTGCTACAGCTACAAAAACTGTCTGCTTAACGGCTGTGTCAATGAAAGTGAACAGACCAAAACAGGTACGAAGATACTTATCATTTCCCTTGATGCTATGGGAAATGTACTTGATAATACTCCGGTACTTCATTCAATTAAAAGAAAATTTCCCGTCAGCACGATTTACTGGATCACACAAAATAATGCCGTAAAAATTCTTAATAATTCTGTTTTAATTGACCGTGTTTTTGTCTGGGACGATGAAAGCAGGCTTATACTCAGGAATATAAAATTTGATGTTGTTTACAATGCCGATAAATCCGATTATGCATGCGCTTTTGCAAATGAAATCAGGGCTGAAAATAAATTCGGTTTCCTGCTGAATGAAGACGGAAAAATAATTCCTGCAAATAAGGGAGCTATGTACAGTTATGAACTCGGGATTGATGATAATCTGAAATTCAGAATTAACAAAAGAACCGGTATTAGCATATTGCATGAAGCATTTGAACTGGATTACGCCGGGGATGAATATGAATTCAGCCTGAATGAATCCGAAAAAAAATTTACGGAAGAATACAGGAACTCAATCGGATATGACAGAAAATATAAATACATCGGATTTAATACGGGATGCTCTGATCTTTTTCCAAACAAAAAAATGACAATTGAACAGCATATTCATCTGATTAAAGAATTTTTAATGTACGATGATATCAGAATAGTGCTGCTCGGAGGAAGAGAAGACACTGAAAGAAATGAAATTATATTCAATTCATTCGGATCATCCGGAAAGGAAAGAATTATCAATACTCCGACTGAAGGAGGTCTTCGTAAAGGCGCTTGCTATATGGACATTGCCGATGCTGTCATTACGGGTGATACTTTCGGACTTCATCTTGCGATCGCTTTGAAAAAATTTGTCATTGTCTGGTTCGGTCTGTCCTGCGCAGCAGAAATCGAGCTGTATGGCAGAGGGGAAAAACTTTCTCCTGTAAATCTTGAATGTTCCCCGTGCTGGAAAAAAGATTGTCCGTATAATCTTGAATGTATTTCACAGATAGATCTTGATAAGATCACTGATATCGCTCTCGGCTATTTTAAAATAATTAAAAAAGTTTCCTGAAATGAATTACAAAATACCGATATACAAACCTTTGCTTGACGGCAATGAAAAAAAATATGTCAATGACTGTCTGGATTCTTCCTGGATTTCTTCCAAGGGGGAATACATTAAAAAATTCGAAAACTGCATTTCGGATTACATCGGCGTAAAGCATGCTACTGCGGTGTGCAACGGCACCGTAGCGCTTCATCTTGCTCTGTTAACTCTGGGAGTAGGAGAAGGGGATGAGGTCATTGTCCCTACTTTTACTTACATCGCATCTGTCAGTACAATAGTTACATCGGGTGCAACCCCTGTGTTTGTCGATTCGCTCGAAGATACCTGGCAGGCAGATCCGGACGATATCAGAAAAAAGATCACATCAAGAACCAAAGCAATTATGGCTGTTCATATTTACGGTCACCCCTGTGAAATGGATGAAATTAAAAAAATTACGGACGAATATAATTTATTTTTAATTGAAGACTGCGCTGAAGCTCTTGGTTCAGAATACAAAGGAAAGAAAGCCGGGGTGTTCGGTGACATATCCACATACAGTTTTTACGGAAACAAAACCCTTACGACGGGAGAAGGCGGCATGGTAATCACGAATGACGATACTCTTATTGACCGGGCCGTGCATTTTAAAATGCATGGACTTGCCAAGCACCGTGAATACTGGCATGATGTCATCGGCTACAATTACAGAATGACAAACATCTGCGCTGCAATAGGTCTCGCTCAGTTTGAAACAGTTGAAAAAAGACTTAAGCAAAAACGGCTTCTGGCTGAAAGATATATTAAAAATCTTAAAGATGTTCCTGTGGGTTATCACAGAGAAAACAAAGATGTGTATCACAGCTACTGGATGTTTACCATTACAGTAGAAAATCCTGATGACAGGGATGATCTCAGAAATTATCTGAATGAGAAGGGAATCGAAACAAGACCGGCTTTTTATCCGGTTCACACTATGCCAATGTTTTCAAAAAAATACAGGCGGTTTCACAGAGCCGAGATAATAGCATCAACAGGAATAAATCTTCCGAGTTTTCCTTCACTGACTGAAAACGAAGTGAGGGAAATATGCAGTGCTATCAGAGAATTTTTTGACAGGAAGTAAATATGAATTAATTTTTGCAGGAATATTTTCATAAACAGTGTAAGTTGAATAAATTTTATTTCTTTTTCCTTCCTTTTTATTAAGCATATTATAACTTCCTTTTTTACTTCTTAGTCACCAAGACACGAAGAAAAAAATTTTAAATAAAGCTTCTTTGATTCTTTGAGACTTCGTGGTATAATAATTTCTATATTCCTGATCGAAACTTGTATTATTGTTTTGGACGGTTATGAGAAATTTTAACTTAATTTTCTTAATCTAAATTGATTAATAGAACATATTTTCATAATTTGTCATACCTCAAACTCTTCTAACTATATCTTAATGTCAGACCTGAAAATATTTGCAGGAAGGTTCTCAAGTTATCTTGGAAAGAAAATTTCCGGTAAGCTAAATATACAGCTCGGCAAATGCAGTTTACGCAATTTTTCCGACGGAGAGATCTGGGTAAAGTATAACGAAAATATACGCGGAAGTGATGTGTTCATTGTTCAGTCAACTATTCCGCCTGCTGATAATCTGATGGAACTTCTTATCATGATTGATGCTGCAAGACGGGCTTCTGCCAGAAGAGTGAATGCCGTCATTCCCTATTTCGGTTACGCACGGCAGGACAGGAAAGATCAGCCGAGAGTTTCAATTACGGCTAAGTTAGTTGCAAACCTGATCACCGAAGCCGGCGCAGACAGGGTAATTACAATGGATCTCCATGCTTCACAGCTTCAGGGATTTTTCGATATACCCGTTGACCATCTTTACGGCTCGGCAGTTTTTATGCAGAAATTCAGAAAAATTAAAATACCGAATCTTGCAGTGGCATCTCCGGATGTAGGCGGGATTAAAATGGCAAGAGCTTATGCAAAGAGGTTACATGCTGATCTTATTCTGATTGATAAAAGAAGACCTAAAGCCAATGTGGCCGAAGTGATGAATATCATTGGTGATGTCAAAGGAAAAAATGTCCTGATAATTGATGATCTTATAGATACAGGAGGAACTTTTGTAAATGCTGTTAATGCTTTGAAAGAACAGGGAGCCAAGGATATTTACGGCGCCTGCACTCATGCGGTTTTTTCCGGAGAGTCGCTTGAAATGATAAACAAATCCGCATTGAAAAAATTATTTGTCTCCGATACTCTTCCTCTGACTCATTCTTCGCCCAAAATTGAAACTGTTACTATTTCCGATATTTTTGCCGAGTCGATCTGGAGAACAAATAAAAACAAATCCATTAGTTCGCTTTTTGATGTTGACAAAGCATTATGAACTATTGAATTGAAAGCAAATTATCATATTCTTATTTTAACCGTAATAAATTTTTAATAAAAGAAAATTAATAACCATAAAAGATGAGTGTAGAAATTGTAATGCCAAAAATGGGTGAATCTATAATGGAAGGAACGATACTTAAATGGCATAAACAGCCGGGAGACAAAGTCGAAGTAGACGAAACTATTCTTGAGATATCCACAGATAAAGTTGATACTGAAGTGCCTTCACCTGAAGCAGGTATTCTGACTGAACTTTTGTTTAAAGAAGGTGATGTTGTGGAAGTCGGTAAAGTAATAGCAAAACTGGAAACAAACGGTTCAGCTAAAACAGCTGCTGAAAAGCCTGCAGCGGAAGTAAAGCCAACCTCGAAGGAAGTTATTCCCCCTTTATCTGAAAAAGCTGCTGAAATTAAATCCGAAGTTAAACAGGAAAAGCCGATGTCATCCGGAAACGGAGAAGGAAAATTCTATTCGCCTCTTGTTCTGAATATTGCTCAGAAGGAAGGGATCGGATTCAGTGAGCTTGAAAAAATTTCCGGAACGGGTGTCGGAGGAAGGGTCTCCAAAAAAGATATACTTAACTATCTGAGCAGCAGAACAACTCCGGCAAAAGAATCTCCGAAAACAGAGACAAAGCCTGAGATTTCCAAACCTGTGGTCTTTCAGAAAACAGAGAGCAAGCCTGAAACTCAGGAAAGAAAAATTCAGGTGCCTCAGCAGAAAATTGATTACAATGAAGAGGGTCTGTCTGTAATGGAGTTTGATAATATCCGCCAGAAAATGGCGGAGCACATGATTTTTTCAAAAAGAGTTTCACCGCATGTCCAGGCTATTGCAGAATGTGACCTTACTAATGTAGATAAAATCAGATCTGCAATGAGTGAGGAATTTCTTCAGAAGGAAGGATTCAAGCTTTCTTATATGCCTTTTATTTGCGAAGCCGTGATCAAAGCTTTAAAGGATTTTCCTCTTGTAAATTCAGTTATAGACGATTCGGTTGTTCCGTATAAAGCAATCACAAGGAATTCCATAAATCTCGGTATCGCCGTAGCAATGGACAACGGCGGACTGATAGTTCCGGTGATTCACAATTCAGACGGCATGAATCTGATCGGAATTGCCAGAAGTCTTAATGATCTTGCAAAAAGAGCAAGGATCAAAAAGCTTACGCTGAACGAAATTCAGGGGGGTACTTTTTCAATAACCAACTTCGGGGTCTTTGGAAATGATATAGGTATACCGATCATTAATCAGCCGCAGGTTGCTATTCTCGGACTCGGCTCCATTAAAAAAAGACCTGTAGTCATTGAAACCGAAGAAGGAGATTTTGTAGTACCGAGAAAGACAATGATAATTACATTGTCTTTCGATCACAGACTTGTTGACGGTGCGCTGGGCGGTATGTTTACTATGAGAATCGCTCATTATCTCGAAAATTATAAAAGCTGAACCGGTATGTGAATTTTATTAAAGGGGATAAAAATAATTTTATTCCCTTTTTTTATATAAAACATATTTATTCAGACGAAATTTAAAACAGTATTTTAAACATAAAGAATACAGATTATTTTCACTATGGCCGCAAAGAATGTTTTTTGAAAATTCGTTTTTTCAATAACTCTTTATGCCTTTATGTTTAGAAAATCTCTGATGAATAATGCTAAATAAAAAAATTTTTAAACCAAAAAATCAGATTTGAAAAAAATATTCTTAATAACTGTCTTATTTATTTTCAATGCTGCTGTTTTTGCACAGGATGCTGCAGACACCAAATACTGGATATTCTTCAGAGACAAAGGTGAATTCAAACCTGAAATGCAGATCATTAAAGGCAGTGGTGCTTATGAAAAGGGAAAAGAACTTCTTACCGACAGATCTGTAAAGAGAAGACTAAAAGTCCTTACAGAGGACAATCTTATAGACTTCGCCGATCTTCCTCTTGACAGTGATTACATAAATGAATTAAATAAAACCGGAATTGACATTATAGCAAAATCAAGATGGCTTAACGGAGTAAGCGCATATCTTAAAAAGAGCCAGCTTGCTAAAATTTCAGCTCTTGAATTTGTTTCACAGATAAAAGCCGTCAATAAAATTTACAAACAGAATTCAGATGTCAATACGGTTTATTTGCCGGAGACAGGATTTTCAAAGAATGATACGGTAAATTTGTATAATTACGGAAATTCATACAAACAGATGGAAATGGTAAATGTACCTAAACTGCATAATATGAATATAACTGGAAAAGGCGTAATGATTGCAAGTTTTGACGACGGATTTGACTGGAAAAATCATGAAGCTTTAAAAAATCTGAAGGTCATTAATGAATATGATTTTATAAACAAAGATCCGAATACTTTTTACGAGAAAAAGCAAAAGTATGAAGATGCAAAGAATCAGGGTCAGCATGGTACCGCAACTCTTTCGACAATGAGCGGATTCAGTGAAGGCAAACTGATCGGACCGGCTTTTGATTCGGAAATACTTCTTGCCAAGACAGAATACATTCCTACTGAAACTCCGATGGAAGAGGATTTCTGGCTTGAAGCGGCAGAGTGGGCTGAAGCTCTTGGCACGGACATAATTACAAGTTCGCTGATATATAAAGTTTATGATGAACCTTATGAAAACAATTCATACAGCTATGATAATTATGACGGTAATACGGCTATTACGACAATTGCCGCAGACCGCAGCGCTTATCTGGGAATAGTTGTCTGTCAGGCAATGGGAAATTATAATCAGACGGCAATTCCTTCCATCGGATCAGCTGCTGATGGTGATTCCGTAATTTCAGTCGGAGCCGTAACTTATTCCGGAGATCCTGCGGGTTTTACTTCAAACGGTCCGACAAAAGACGGCAGGACAAAACCCGATGTATCAGCTCCGGGAGTGTATGTGTATGTTGCAGTAGTTAAGGAAGTCGCAGGTGATGATAAGTCTTATGAATTTTCAAACGGCACTTCATTTTCCACTCCGATTACTGCAGGTGTTGCAGCTTTAATTTTGTCAGCACATCCTGAACTTACACCAATGCAGGTCAGAGACGCTCTTAGAAATACTGCAAGTATGTCCGGCAATCCGAATAATGTTCTCGGATGGGGAGTGATAAATGCCTACGATGCGGTGCTTTATTACGGAATGGCGTGGGGAAATGATTTTCAGATGGAAAAAACGGGAGATGATGAACTTACAGTATCAATTTATCTTGCATCAAAAGATCTGATAGATCCGAATTCAGTTAAATTCCATTACAGTTTTGATAACGGTGAAACTTATAATTCTGTTTTGATGAATCTGACAGAGTCTTCGGGTGATAAAAATAATTCAGGAAAATATTCAGTGACTTTCAGAACAGACGGGAATACGGATAATTTTAAAAGTTACTTCAGTGCGGAAGATTACAACGGTAAGTCCTCGTTGTATCCGAGGAATGCGGCAGGAACAGATATGAATTAAATGTTGCTAACCGTAAATTTCCCTCTCAGTGATCTCGCATAAAATGTGTCCGACCGTGATATGACCTTCCTGGATTCTCTGTGTATTCTCAGACGGGATTACAACAGAAAGATCGCACACGCTCTTCAGTTTCCCTCCATTGTTTTTTCCGAGAAAACCTAAGGTGATCATTTTCTTTTCTTTTGCTTTTTCCGCGGCATTCAGGATATTCGGAGAATTACCGCTTGTGGAAATGCAGATCAGCACATCGCCTTCATTTCCGAGTCCTTCTACATTTCGAGCAAACACATTTTCAAATCCAATATCATTTCCTCCCGCCGTCAGGTTTGAAGTATCTGTTGTCAGTGCGATTGCACTGATAGCCGGACGTTCAAGGTCATGAGAAAGTCTTATCATAAACTCCGTAGCCATATGCTGACAATCAGCAGCGCTTCCGCCGTTTCCGATAAGAAGTATTTTTTTACCTTTCCTGACTGCTTTCACAAGTTCATCCGCTGCCCTTGCAATGTCTTCATAGCACTTATCAAGAATCAGTTTCTTGACATCTGCGCTTTCATTAAGTGATTCTTCAATAAAATTTTTTCTGTTGAACATATTTTAAATTTTCATTCTGAATTTTCGATTTAAAAATTTTCCGTTTATGCCGCCGTTATTCTGTTTACGATTTTTTCAGCTATCCCGACCGAATCCTTGAACACCAGACTGCATTTCACGGCAGTTTCGTCCCTGAGTTTTTTATCGTCAAGAAATGTTCTGAGGAATCTGTAAAACTGCCGCGTATCTTTGACGATTATGCCGCAGCCGTATTTCAGCAGGATTTCATCTTCATCTGAATTCTTCACATTATTCGAAAAAAGTATCGGCATTTTGAATATAGCGGGTTCTAAAATATTATGAAGTCCCGTTTTAAATCCGCCGCCGACATAACTCAGGTAAGCAACGGAATAAAGCTTTGACAGAAGTCCTATTCTGTCTATGATGATCAGATTTTCATTTTTGAAATTTCCAATATCCGAATATCTGATCGATCTTATGTTTCTGTAATCTGATCTTAATGTTTTTTCAATTGACAATATTTTTGTTTCCTTCGGCTCATGAGGCACCAGCAAAGTCAGCAGATCTTTGTTGTAAAGCAGCGCTTTATCCACGGCAGGCAATATTACTTCTTCATCATCTTTCCACGAACTGCCGATAACAAATATTTTTTTATCCTTTATGATTTCCCGGGGAAAGAATTCTTCCGTAAAATCTGTTTTCACGGACTGATATACTCTTTCAAATTTAGAATCACCGGTTCTGATTACTTCCGTATTTTCTTTTCCGAGTTTTCTGCGGTAATTTATTTCATCCTGTTCGTCAATGACAAATATTATGTCGATCATTCTGTATAAAGTTTTCCTGAAAGAACTGACAACAGGAATACTCCACGTCCTGTCATACTCATCATACCTTGTGTTTGCGAGGACGGTCCTGATCTTTCTCCTCTTAGCTTCAAAAAGAAGATTAAACCAGAGATCATATCTCATGAAAATTATTATTTCAGGATTTATCATGTCAAGAAATTTCGTGACGTTGGCAGTGGAGTCAAGAGGAATATATGTCTTTATTACACGGGAATTTTTAATTTTTGAATTCTTATATCCTGAAGGAGAAAAGAATGAAACTGCTATGTTGTATTTTTTTTTTAATAATTCATCAATGAGCGGAATTGTCTGCTGATACTCTCCGAGGGAAGAAGAATGAATAAGTATGTTTTTTCTGTCTGTGTCCTTAAATTCAGAAAGGGATTTACCCAGTTCACTGAATAAATCCCTTCTGTCTTTTAAACCTTCTTTTACTTTTGAATTAAACAAAGCATACAAATTAAAAAACAACCATAGCGACGGAACTCCTATTAAATTATAAATCACAAACCATAAAGTCCGCATAGCCGTTAATTAATTATACTTCCATTATTTCTTTTTCCTTGGCAACGGTCATTTCATCAATTTCCTTTATGAATTTGTCGGTAAGTTTCTGCACTTCCTGTTCACCGTGTTTTCTGTCATCTTCGGAAATATGCTCTTCCTTTTCGGTTTTCTTCAGATGATCAATTGAATCTCTTCTTATATTTCTGACAGCCACTTTTCCGTCTTCGGCAAACTTTTTGACAAGTTTAACTATCTCTTTTCTTCTTTCTTCATTCAGAGCAGGAATAGGGATCCTTATCAGCGTGCCGTCATTGTTAGGATTCAGCCCGAGATTAGCTCCGATAATTGCTTTTTCAATAAGAGGTACAGCCGATTTATCCCAGACTTGTATTGTAAGAGTATGATAATCCGGTGTGCTGATGTTTCCAAGCTGTATTAACGGAGTAGGTGTACCGAAATAGTCAACTTTTATCCCGTCAAGTAAATTTGTAGTCGCTTTACCGGTTCGTATCTTGATAAATTCGCTTCTTACGTGATCATTTGCCTTCTGCATCTTTTCAGTTGTACCTTTTAAAATATCTTTGATCATAATAATAATTTAGAAATTTTAAAAATTAAATTTTTCAGTTTATCAGAGTTCCGATGTTTTCACCTGAAACTAATTTTCTCAGATTGTCTTTGACATTCATATTAAACACTTTGATCGGAAGTTTGTTTTCCTGACAAAGCGTTATTGCTGTCAGATCCATTACTCTGAGATCCTTTTCCAGAACTTTCTGATAAGAAAGATTTTTAAACATCTTTGCTTTCTTGTTTTTTTCGGGATCACAATCATAAACGCCGTCAACTCTTGTTCCTTTTATTATCACATCTGCTTTTATTTCTATTGCCCTTAAAGCTGCTGCCGTATCAGTTGTAAAATACGGACTTCCTGTTCCGGAAGAAAATATGACAACCCTCTTCTTTTCAAGATGTCTGAGTGCTTTTCTCAGAATAAACGGTTCGGAGATCTCGTCCATTTTTATTGCGGACTGCACACGAGTATAAATTCCTCTTTTTTCAAGCGCATTCTGAAGAGCAAGAGAGTTTATCACTGTTGCAAGCATTCCCATCTGATCACCGGTAACTCTGTCTATTCCCTGTTTGCTGGCTGACAGCCCTCTGTAAATGTTTCCGCCTCCTATAACAATACCGATTTCCGCTTTAAGCTTTATTATCTTAAGGACTTCTTCCGAAAATTTCTCCAGTACGTCAGAATCAATTCCGAAACTCCGGTTTCCCATGAGAGATTCTCCGCTGAGTTTCAGTAATATTCTTTTATACTTTAGTGCCAAATAATAATTATTAGTGGTTTGTATTATTTATTCTCTTCACCAAGCTGAAATCTGACCATTGAAGTGATTTCAATAGTGTTGCCGTTTTTTTTGTTGAATTCCGCAATCAGATCTTTAATGGACTTTCCGGATTCATTTATGTATTCCTGTTCAGTAAGACAGTTGTCCTGATAAAATCTTTCGACTTTATTGTTCACAATTGTTTCTGTTATCTTTTCCGGTTTATTCTCATTTTTTGCAATTGTTCTGTAAATATCTTTTTCCTTTTCGATTACTTCCGCAGGAATTCCGCTTCTGTCAATTGACCGCGGATTCATTGCCACGACCTGCATTGCAATGCTCTTCCCGAGTTTCACGGAATCTTCATCGGCTTTTCCTTTCATCCCGACAAGAGCGCCGAGCTTGCTTCCGAAATGAATGTAGTCAGCAATAAATCCGTCTCCGGCTTTTACCATTTTAATGCGTTTAAGCTCGGTTCTTTCACCGACTTTACCCATTATTGAATCAATGTTTTCCTTAACTGTAAGTCCGTTTGATGCTTTTGATGAAAGCACTTTTTCCGTATCATCAGTGCCGGCTGTCAGAGCTGTCTTTGCAATATCTTCGGCAAACTTCTGAAACTCATCGCCTTTCGAAACAAAATCCGTTTCACAGTTTACTTCAATGATTACTCCTGATTTCAAATCTTCCGAAATGGCTGACTTTATAGCGCCTTCATTTGCAATTTTATCCGCTCTTTTTACAGCCATGGCAGCGCCTTTTTTTCTTAAAAGCTCAATAGCTTTTTCGATGTCGCCTGATGCCTCTTCGAGTGCCTTTTTGCAGTCGTTTATCCCGGCACCTGTTTTACTTCTTAATGATTTTATTAGATCTAATGTTATTTCCATTTTCCTGAATTTTGGGTTTTGTTAATTTATTGTTGCTCGAGTTTTTCTTTCATTTCTTCTGATTCGTCTTCAGATTTTATTTTTGCCATCTGATTTCCTTCTATCACAGCGTCAGCAATTGCCCTGGTTATAATTTCAATTGATTTAACTGCATCGTCATTTGCAGGGATCGGATAATCAACAAGGTCAGGATCGCAGTTTGTATCAACTATCGCATAAACCGGTATATTCAGTTTCTTCGCTTCGCTGATGGCAATGTGTTCCTTTTTAATGTCAACCACAAATATAGCACCCGGAAGCCTCGTCATGCTGACAATTCCATTCAGCACCTTTTCAAGTTTTTCCTTGTCTCTTGATAAAATCAGTCTTTCCTTTTTTACAAATTTATCGATTGTACCGTCAGTCTCCATCTTCTGTATGTTTGTGAGCTTTTTAATGCTCTTTCTTACAGTGTTGAAGTTTGTAAGCATTCCTCCGAGCCATCTTTCGGAAACATAAAATGCATCGCATTTCTCCGCCTGATCCTTGATTATCTGCTTAGCCTGTTTTTTGGTCCCGACGAAAAGAATTTTCTTCCCTTCATTGGAAATTTTGGTGATTGAATTGCAGGTGTCTTCAAGTAACTGAAGAGTTTTTTTAAGATCTATTATGTGGATCCCGTTCCGCTCCATGAAAATGTATTTTCTCATCTTCGGATCCCATCTTCTCGTAAGATGTCCGAAATGCGAACCCGCTAACAACAGGTCTTCGATTTGTACTTTTGGCAAGATTTATCCTCCTAATCTTTTTTAGAAAGCCAATCTTTTGATTTTGATATTTGCCTGTTTCTGAAATGATCTCAAACGACTTTTAGGGTCAAGTGAAATATAATCGGACAATTTTATCAGTGTAAAGATATGACTTTTGTTTTTTCTTCTATTCCCTTCATCTTTTGTTTAACATCTCTTCAGATTATGAAAAGACACAGGTAAAACAAAATCCGGAAATATGTATTTTTAAAATATGTTTGTTAAAACTTCTGAATTCCTTTAAACGGAAATTATCTCTTTGAGAACTGGAATTTCTTTCTTGCTTTCGGCTGTCCGCATTTCTTTCTTTCAACTGCCCTCGGATCTCTTGTCATAAGTCCTTCTTTTCTGAGCGAACTTTTCAGCTCCGCATTATTCTCTACCAATGCTCTTGAAATTCCCAGACTGATTGCGCCTGCCTGACCCGTAAATCCTCCGCCTCTTACATTAACGTCTATGTCATATATCCCGAGTGTATTCGTAATTTTCAGCGGCAATAACACTTCCTGAAAAAGATTTTCCGTCCTGAAATAATCTTTTGCATCCTTGTTATTGATTTTAATCGTGCCTTTGCCTGTTGTAAGGATCACTCTTGCAGTTGATGTCTTTCTTCTGCCGACTTTAAGAGTCGAATTTGTACTCATAACTATATTTAAATTTAAATATTACTTTTTAGATTAAACTTCCAGAACTGCAGGATTCTGTGCTGAATGAGGATGTTCCTCGCCTTTGTAAACTTTCAGCTTATTAATTAGCTTATTTCCGAGTCTGGTTTTGGGAAGCATTCTTTTAACTGCAAGCGTTATTACTCTGTCAGGATGTTTTTCTATCATTTCATTGAATGTTCTTTTTTTCTGTCCGCCAGGATATCCGGAATATGTGAAGTATTCTTTCTGATCCGCTCTTTTTCCCGTTAATTTTACTTTTTCTGCGTTTATTACGACTACCCAGTCGCCTGTATCTGCATTCGGAGTGTACTGAGGATTGTATTTTCCTCTTATTCTTTTTGCAATTTCACTTGCAATTCTTCCGAGGATTTTTCCGTTTGCATCAACAATATGCCATTTGTGGGGATTTTCTCCGGCCGTTGCAAATTTTGTAACTTTATTTGTTTTCTTTATTCCAGCTTTCATAATTTTTTATGGTAAGCTACAAAGATAACATTATCAGAAATAACAATCAATGAATTGTTAAATATATTGAGGACTTTTTTAAGAAATGTCTCTAATCTGTATTTATTCTTTAATTCATCTGCTTATACACTTTCCGGAATTCAATATGCAATTTAAAATTTGTAACAATGCGCGTTAATCCTGAAATTTTATCCGTTTTAAAGCTTAAAATCCCTGGCGAACTGGATTCTTTTCCCTATCGATGGATGGGAATGAAACAAAAACTCTATGATTCTGTTTGGAGTCTTGTCGGATAAATTCTGATCCGCAAGCTTTTCCATTGAAGATATGAATGAGTCTTTATCCTTTGTAATTTGTAAAGCATAAGTATCCGCTTCCCATTCGTACTTTCTTGACAGTATGTTTGAAAGCGGTGTGGTGATGAGTCCGTATAAACTTAGATAAAGGAACAGCAAAGGCAGCGCGGAAATCTGAGATATGCTTTGAAAATTAAAATAAGGCAGTGATGCCTCATACAGTTTCGCTGTAATGAAAAGACCCGTAAATGAAATCAGTGCGGAAACTGTCATCAGCTTTAATATGTGCTTCTTAGTGTAATGACCCATTTCGTGAGCGAAAACAGTCTCAATCTCGCTATCTGAAAAATTGTTTATGAGAGTATCTCCAAGAATTATTCGTTTTGACTTTCCAATACCTGTAAAGGCGGCATTGGCTTTCTTAGTGTTTTTGCTCATGTCAAAAGTGAATATTCCCTGTATCTTCACACCTGTCTTCTGACAGAGAGCCATTATTTTTTCCTTCAGATTCTCGTTTTCGATCGGCTTGAATTTATAAAATAAAGGCATTATCAAAGTTGGAGCAATTCTTCCGATTATTAATGATACAAAAAACATAAAAGCTCCGAGCACTATCCACCAGCTGTTTCCGGATGAACGAAGTATGTAAAAAAATGCGAACATCAGCGGCACTCCTAGTATTAATCCCAGCAATAATCCCTTCAGCTTCTCCGTGAAATATACTTTCAGCGTTTGATTGGATAAACCGTATTTGTGCTCAAGTATGTAATCCGTATAAAATCCGAGAGGAAATGAAATTATACCTTCGGCTATTGAGATGATTCCGATAAATATCAGCAAAGCTATATAATCATTTGAAGTAAATCCGAAAGCAGCCGTTTCGATCTTTTTTGAAAGTCCCGTGAATAAAAGGATTATTATAACAGCAAAAAAAATTATGGTTTCAACTAATGAAAATAACTGATTTGTCTTTGCATATTTCTTTGCATGAGAAGATTTATCACTGCCAGTGAATTCGCTTTTACTGTTTTGCGTGGATTCTGTTGTTTCCAATATGTCCCTGTCTTTTAAAATAAGAAAGAAGATACTAATATATAAACTATCCATAATCCGAAGACGACAGACGCTGTTTTTGCAATGCTTACTCTGGCGATCTTGCTCAATCCGATCGCTATGACAGCATAAAACCAGATCGAGAAAAGATCAATTTTAGTCAGCATCGTATACACTTTCTGCCCGGCTGACTCTTCACTGAATAACAGACCCGGTCCCACAGATGTCAGATTCCCTTTCAAAATGGAAATAACTACAGCGATTATATTACCGATGCCGCTTATGAGCATTGCCAGTCCGACAACATTTAATATGTTCATAAAATCAAACTGAGCTTTCATAATTTTCAGTGCTATCAGATAAAAGACACTTAACAGTAAAAGAATGACAAATGGTCCTATAATTGCTCCCCCGAAGCCGAATACCTTGAACATCATCCCTTTAGGATTCATGCTTTCCATCGCTTTCTCTGAATCTTCCTGTGTCATTTTTCCCTGCTTCACGCTTTCCTGAAACTTCTCGCGCATTTTCTCCTTCTGCTTTTCCATTGTTTTGCTGACAAGTTCGGCGTCCTGCATAAAAAGAAAAGTAGAAATAAGTCCGATTACTACTGAAATAAGCACCGGAAAAATCCAATAATTTTTTTTCGGAGTATTTGCTATTGTTTCATATGTCTCGCCGGGTTCGGTGAAAATTCCCGACATTGCGTCAGCGTTTGAAAGCTGTTCGTATTGCCCCGAAGTTTGCAGTTCCGGACTTTGCGGAAGATTTTTTTCTTCATCCATAATTTTGTTCTTTGTTTTTTAATTAATTATAGAATTTGATTATGCTATTTGTAATTTATGAATAATAAATTTATGTTTTGAGTGAAAAGAAATAAGAACTTTCATTTATACTCACGGGATTTTATTGGTGATCATACTTTGTAAAGACCATTCTTTTTAATGTATTCCTCCACTGCATCGCAGACAAGATATTTTACCGATCTTCCCTCTGAAATGTTTCTACGGATCATTCTTGAGGAAATTTCAAGATCAGGAACATCCGCAAAAATAACTTTTTCCCTGAAATCCTTTCTTGCACTGTGTTTATCGTTTCCGGGACGGTTTATTACTACGATCTTTGCAAGTTCAAATAATTTTTCCGGATCTTTCCAGTTCGGAAGATCGATCAGATTATCCATTCCAATTATAAGGTACAATTCAGATTCATCGTCTTTGTATATTTCCCTGAGCTTTCTGAGAGTGTTAACAGTATAAGATTTTTCCTTTAAGTCTTCAATTTCTATTTCGCTTACTTCAAAATTCCTGTCATTCCCGAATGCAAGCTTTGCCATAGCCAGTCTGTGCTCAGCGGGAAAAGACTCTTTCAGGGGAGGATTTCCGGAAGGAATGAATATGATCTTATCAAGATTCAGCTGCTGCCTGACATTGTCAGCAACTATAGAATGCGCTATGTGAGGAGGATTGAATGTTCCTCCGAATATTCCGTACTTTTTCAAAGTTAATTATTCATTTAATATTTTATCCGCTAATTCATCCCATGTATGAATTCCGGTGAGATCAGTTTTGCTTCTGTCATATTTCTTTGCATTTTCGATAGCTATCTTAATGCTTTCTTTATCATCAGGCAGGTAATAAATAAAATTATTTCTTGAGCTCTTAATGAATACGGGAGCAATTACCGGCAGTCTGCAGTATGTATACTGAATTACTTTCAGACTGTCCGAAAAGGATTCCGCTCCTTTTGTGTATTCAAGCGTATGAAGCCCCGCATCTGCAAATTTAATGTAGGGAATTGTTTTTTGAAAATCCATTTCACCGTGATAAATAATTTTGGGATTATTCCTGTTTTCCTTAAAAGGTCCAAGTATGTGAAATTCATCATCAGGAGATACCTCATGAGCAATTCTTAAAAAATCTTTATCCAGATACGCATTGCCGGTGAATACGAATTTAAACTTACCTGAATTTTTATACGGATCTTCGGATGCAGCATCAAAGAGTTCTTTCGCAATACCGTGATGGTGAAGTTTCACGTTTCCTTCAGGAAACAATTTCAGAAAATATTCCGAAGGTACGGATATCAGATCAAATTTTTTAATGATTCTATTCTCATGTTCAATAATGTAGGGATGCTTTTTTAACTGCCGCATATCATCCGATACTCTGTAAACAAATTTTGCATCCGGATTCAGCTTTTTAAAATGATCAAACCAGAGAAGCCCGGGAAAACTTTCAAATACAAATATATCCGAGTCCATGATATATTCACTAAGTTCATCATATCCTTCCAGTGCTTTACCGTAATTCTTTACAGACGGCAGGAATATTTTATTGAGTACGGAGTTTTTATAATTAACGGGATGCAGAGTTGTGAATCTGATAAAACGTTTCAGGTTTCCCGGATCATTTATTAATTTGTTCAGCGGGGATCTGTTTATAAGCTCCGCCCGGTAGTCTCCTTTAAGGTGATGAATGTAACTTGCATTGCCGGTTAAAAAAAGAACCTCGTAATTTTTTTTCAGAAGTGCATCAGCTATGTTATGAAAGCCGGCTTTTCTTTTTGAATCCCGGAAATGTGAAGTTATCAGAACTGCTTTTGGCATATCACAAATTATATACTTTTTTCCAGATTGCGAAGTTAATGAATTTCCATATCTCAGTGAATCCGCTTTTGCTCTGATTTGTAAAAACAGTATCCCAGTTTTTTAAAATATCAGATGCAGAAAAATACGGGTCAAGTCCTGAATTGAAATATTCTTTCAGATCACCTTTAATATCATTGAGCCAGTGATATTCCGGAGTCGCGAAACCCAGCTTATCCGTTCTCTGCCTGATCGGTTCGGGAATAATTCCTTTCATCGATTCTCTCAGCAGGTATTTTGTCCAGCCGTTTCTGATTTTATATGATGAGGGGATTCCGAAAACATATTCAATTAAATTTATGTCATCCGCAAATGGAGTCCTTGCTTCAATGGAAAAGTTCATAGAGTTTCTGTCTTCATATTTTAATAATTCAGTGAGACTTGTCTTTGTGAACTGTTCGTAAAGAGCATGATTGAGACCTGTATGTTCTATGAATCTTCCTGACTCCAATCTCGAAAGATGTTCTGCATAAAAATCCCTGTTAAGATATGAATTTTCTTTTACTTTAAGATCAAATAATTTTCGCTTCAGCGAAATCGGCAGGGATAATTTTGCAAAACTCATTAACATTCCTTTTATGAGTTCTTTTTTACTGACGGGCGAGTTATCTGTATTTCTGAATTCATTTATCAGAGAACTTATATCCTTATTCTTTATCATTTCATTATAAAACGGTCTTAAAAAATAAACATACCCCGTAAAGAGTTCATCACCCCCCTGTCCGTCCAAAAGTACTTTAATGCCGTTTTCAGATGCGAGTTTCATTACTCTGTACTGAGAGTAAATAGTAGTGGATCCAAACGGAACATCCTGAGCGTAAACAAGTTTTTCAAGATCTTCAAGTAGTTCATTGGATTTCGGGAAAGTTCTGAACCATTCTGACTTTGTAGTATTCACAACCATTGATGCCCAGTTTGTTTCATCAATTGCAGTGTCAGGATAAGCAGATGTAAAAACTTTCTGCAGATCACCGACCTGTTCGATCTTATGATCACTCAGAAGAGAATTTATTACACAAACTATCGATGAACTGTCAACGCCTCCGCTCAGGCATGTTCCAACTTTCACATCTGATCTCAGCCGAAGATCAACAGCATCAAAAATTCTATTTCTGATTCCGCTGATGTAACTTTCAGATTTTGATTCATCAAAATTTTCCCAATCCTCATTAAAATCAAGCTTGTAATATCCGCGAATGTCCAAAGCAAAATTATTCAGATTCAGTGTAAAATAAGAAGACGGCTTTAGTTCGATAACATTCTTAAAAACAGTTGACTGTGTGTCCGTCATTCTTCCGATAGTCAGGTAATCAAACGCCGCACCTTCATTTATCTCTCTCCTTATCTGTGGAGCTTGAATAAGAGATTTTATTTCGGATGAAAAAATAAAAAAATTTCTGTCAAAGAAATAATAGAACGGCTTTACTCCGAATCTGTCCCGCGACCCGAAAAGAATGTTTTTGTCAGTGTCAAGAATAACAAAAGACCACATCCCGTTCAGATACTGAAGACAGTTTTCTCCGTATTCGATGTACATATACAGCAGTACTTCCGTATCAGTGTGCGAACTGAATTTGTATCCTTTGTCAGTCAGTGTTTTTTTAAGCTCAATGTAATTGTAAATCTCGCCGTTATAAATCAGGTAATATTTTCCGGACTGATCCCTGAACGGCTGATGTCCTGAATCGGAAGTATCAATGATCGAAAGGCGCCTGTGCCCGGCATAAAGGTTAAATTCATTCATTCCACTGTCAGGAGAATTCAGATCGTTTTTCCTGACTTCTTTTATTTTCCCGGATTCCGAATTATAGGAAAGAAATCCTTCATCATCAGGTCCCCGGTGAGATAATGCATCATTCATCCGCCGGATGATCTCAAAGTCTATGTTATTGTTTTTCGAAACAATTCCGCAAATTCCGCACATACTTTAATCTGATAAGATATTCTTTACTAAATCGTTTAGTATTATTTTATTTTTTTCTGCCGATAATTCTTTTGAATATTTGTGTGAATTATTTTTGAAATTCATGATCTGTTCATCTGACAATTCATTGATTTCACGTGCGGTGTCTGCAGGATCAAATGTTTTTGAATGAATGCCAAGATCAAACTTGTCAATATAATCAGACATCTCTTTTGAAGGTCCCGTAACAATTGCAAGTCTTGACTGAACAAATTCAAAAAATTTATTCGGCAGCGCCGATTCATAATTAAAATTTGCCGGAGGCAGAATAAACATCCCGATATCATAAGAATTACAGAAGGGTATTATATCCTTATAGCTCACCGGTTCAATGATCTTTATTCTGTTATTTCCGGCAATCATGTCTTTCAGTTTCATATAGTAATTCATTTCATTCGGAACAAGCATCAGATCCAGAGTGAATCTGTCATCAAGCAGCATTGCCGTTTCGATCATTAATTCGATCCTTCTTGAACTTATCGCCGCACCGTGATGAATAATTCTGATCCTGTCTTTTACAGGACCCGGATTCAGGTTTTGATAACCGGAAGCGTTTGTGATCACAACAGGTCTTTTGCCGAATTCCGTTTCATATTTATCGGCAATGCTTTTGCAAACGGTAGTGACAGCATTCAGCCCGGGAAAATATTTCCTGCACTGATGAATGACAAATTTTTTATGTACATACTTCCAGTAAAGCTTATCCTCAAATTCGGATGGTGCATATTCATGAAAATCCGCTAAAACCTTTTTTGTTTTGAATATCCTGAACGCCAGAGCAAGAGTATCAAAATCATTTGCGATCACAAGATCAAACTCAGGCAGTTTTCCGGAATGATCAATCCGGAGTTTAGTGCTCAGGGCATATCTTTCGGCATAATCATAGAGTCCTGAAAGCTTTAAAGTCCCGGTTATGATTTTTGAGACGGGGGTATTGTTAATAGAATTAACCCTGATGAATTTCTCCTTCGGAATAAAAGTATTTTTAATTCCGCAGCAATAAATATCATAACTGTCTTTTAAAAATTCATTCTGCCTTATGATCCTCGGATCACTGTCCTGATCGGTGATCGAAATTATTAAAACTTTTTCATTCATTCAATTATATCATCAAAATGATTTAAACTATCCTGTAAGTCAATGAAATATTCAGATTGATCGTTTCTCCGAAAAAGTAAGTTACTTAATTCTGTTTTAAAATCCTTTCATAAAGAGTAATAATAAGCGAACATACGGTCTTTGCCGAAAAATTATTCATAAAATGCTCTCTTATCTTTTGTGAATCGTATTTATAAAAATTCATGGTCATAAAATTAACAGCATCACAAATCTGATCAATGTTGCCGACCTCTATAAGCAATCCGTTGTCTTTATTTACAAAGTCCTTCGGTCCTCCGCAGTCAGTCGCTATCACGGGCATTCCGCAGGCAAGCGCTTCGACATAAACTATTCCGAATGACTCAAGCCTGCTCGGCAGCAAAAACACATCGTATTGTCTGAATATCTTCATAACTTCATCACGGTCAGGATTTACCGATAAAATGATCCTTCCGGTTAAATTATTTTTTATTATGAATTCACGGATGTAATTCTCCAGTTCACCGGTGCCGGCAATCATAAATTCGCAATCCGTGTTCACTTTGGAAACTTTAAGGATGCTTTCCATTAATTCATATATTCCTTTTCGTTCCGTGAATGTAGTGAGTGTAAGAAACCTGACTCTGCCTTTATTTCTTTCTCTGATAACGGGATAAAAGAGATTTTCATTTACCATATTAGGTACGACAACGGATTTCTGAAGACCGAATGATTCTATCTGCTCAGACTGATAACGGCTCGGTGCTGTAACTATATCTGCAGATAAAACAGGTTCTGATATCTTACCGGAGAGTTTGCCGTTTAGAACAAATCTTTCAAAAGGGAACGGCGCCATATGTTCTGTAAGCATATACGGAACCCTGAATTTCTCTTTAAGCTTCATAGCGGCATATCCCGCAGGATAAGAAACATGTGCATGAACCAGATCAATCTTTCCGTATTTGTTTTTTGCTTTTAAATAATTTTCCGTATGAACTTTGCAGATATTTTTTATTTCGCCTCCTAATTTATCCGTCCAGGTAACTGCAGGTTCATAATATTCCGTCAGATTAGGTTTATGCTCTCTTATATATGATTTTGATTTTAAAAATTCTCTGAAAGATTTAATTAATTTTCTGAAAGAAGAAATGCTTAAATAATAATTTCCGCAATGAGATACCATAAAATTATGCTGAGGGAAATTATCCGCAAGAGCTTCTGTCTGTTCCCTGATAAATATTCCGTCAAACTGTCCTTGCTCACCGGGATACCATGACGGTATGACAAGTATATTCATAAATTATTCTTTCTTTCCGAATCAGATTTTAAAGAGCTTCTGATAAGTATAAAATTAAAAAAGACGATCTGAATTATTTCCAGCACAATAAATAAAATTATGCCTTTCATAAAGTTATCGGTTAAATATCCATACAACAAAGACAGAGGTCTGTAAATGAATACTGCAAGATTAAACCAGAACAGGATCTTTTGTTTTCTTAAAACAATCATGGCGCTGCTTGTCGGCGAACTGATAAACATTGCAAAAGTCAGCAGACAAAGAAGCTCGCTTATTCTCCCTGCTTCTGACCACTTAGCTCCGAATACAAATTTAAACAGCTCTTCACCGAAAAAAAACATAACTGCCGTCGGCAGCAATCCTGCCCAAAATAATAATTTCCATGACTTTACAATGGATGCGGTAATTTTTTCCTTACTGTTGTATGCCGCTGAAATTTTCTGAAAAAGAACCTGCCCGATGGCAGTTCCCACTACTACCGAAGGCAGTGTCAGTAATCTGAGCGCGAATGAATATGATCCGGTAACTGATTCGGAAAAAAAATAACTTAATAAAAAAATTACCGAATTTATTGAAACCGTATCCAGCAAAGCTCCGGGAAGGTTTAAAACAGGAAACTCTTTATACTTCAGCGCAACTGATTTCAATTGAGAAAAATTCATCCTGCATCTTTTGAATCCGGCGAATGATTTTTTCAGCAGATAAACCGAAGATGATAAATTAGAAAGTATTAAACTGATCAGCAGCCCTGACGTGTTGAATTTCAGAAATCCGAAAAGCACTGAAAGCGATGAATTGACGGAAGACTGAAATATCCTGACACCTGAGATGCTTTTGTAATCTTTATTTCTGTTAAACCAGTATGTAAATGACTGAACAGTTCCCGCAGCAAGAAATACCGGCGCAATAAAATAAAGCCAGAATCCCAGTCTTTCATTTCCGAAAGCAGAAGTTAGTTTGCCATTAAACACTGACGTAATCAGCAGTACTAATGCAGAGAGTCCGAGTGTGATCGCCAGGGATAATTTTAATATTAATCCCGCATCGTATTTTTTATCCGGGATCAGAATTGCCAGCTCATACCGGAAACTTCCGATCACGGTAAGCAGGCTTATAAAGGAGGCAAACACTGCAAGAAGCCCGTAATCTTCCGGAGTATATAAACGGGAAAGGACAGGTGACAGCAGAATTGAAATCGCCTGTACGATAATGGTTCCGGATGCTAATACGGAAACATTTTTTACGAACTCATTTTGCTTAATATTTTCAAGTATCCGCATCAATGTATTTGCAGTGATCTCAAACATAAATTACTGAAATGTTTGAAATACATAGCGTTACCTCTTTAGCATATTATGATACTGAAGATTTGCATTATAAAACATAAGCTGAATCTGGTATCTCAGATTTTCAACATCACGCAGATAGCTTTTCTGTAAATTTCCTTTTGTATTTTTGTACTGATTTTTTCTGAGAGCAAGAGTCGTAGCTGTTTTGACATAATTTTTCTGATCCACTCCGGCAGGACACCAGCCGTATCTGAATCTCCTTGAAACAAACGGAATATAGTTCAGATGTTCAGGAGGGATCAGACCGAGATTTGCTTCATCCTGAAGTTCCTTATAAATTGTTTTCCCTTCGAAATAAAGTGAGATCTGAAAAATCGCAAATGTGACAAACATATACAGCACGAGAAATAAAAATCCGAATATTGTTGTATCTTCGAAACTCACAGAAAGATTCCAGCTGAAATGCAGAAACACTGCAAGAAAAAATCCCGCAGGAATCAGAATGACTTTATAAATGAATGGTTTGAATTTTGCGTAACCTATGCAGGCGCCGAAAGTGGAAGTTGCCAGACAATGCATTACTGCGGAAAAAAACGTTCTGATGATCACAAGCATTATCCACGCAGCAGGAGTGGTTCCGTAAGAAAGGAAGTACATAAAATTTTCAGTCATCCCGAATCCGAGTCCTATAGCTCCTCCGAATACGGCACCGTCAACACCTCCGTCAAATCTCTTGGTCAGGGACATAAGAAGGAGAAACATTCCTTTTGTGCTTTCCTCCACAAGAGGAGCTGTTATGACCGCCCCGGAGAGATTCATAAGTTCTCCTGTATTATCATCTGCAACCGCCTTTATGACCTCATTAAGGGGAATCTGAAATATCAGACTACCTAAAATTCCAAGTAGAATGGCTCCTGTCGCTCCCCAGAAAAAATTTAAAAGAAGAAGCCAGAAGGGTTCCCTTTCATATCTGTCAAGAATCCAGATAATGATAAGATATGTGAACATCGGTACCACTGCAGCAATCAGAGAAGCAAATGCCAGAAACAATTTATGTGATTTTGATTAATAAAAATTCAGTTAAATCTGATCCTGTAAAATAATTTAATCAAGAACCAGAAGCAGTTCGTTCTTTTCGACTGACTTCAGTTCGGTTACATTAACTTTTTTAATCACGCAGTCTTTCTTCGCTTTGATCTCATTCTCCATTTTCATGGCTTCCAGAACCAGCAGCACTTCGCCTTTATTTACTTTTTGTCCTTCGCTTACATTCAGCTTTGTAATAATGCCGGGCATAGGCGAATAAATTTCCTTCTTTTCCCTTCCTTCATTCTTACCGCTTGACATTTTGTCGACAAGCAGATCGAGTTCGCTTTTTGCAACGATCTTGTACATCTGCGAACCCAGATTAACGTCATAGAACTCTTCCTCGTCATTATCAGATACAGTGACAATAAAATTTTTATCGTTCATTCTTAGCATCACAACATTAGGATTAAGAAATTTATAATCATAATCATACTCTTTTTTATTAACCGATACAATGTTCTGATTCAGAAATTCTATTTCATCTTTCTCTTTTGAATCGAAATTGTTTGTAAAATACTTTTTCATCTGTAACTCTCCGTTCTTTTATTTGACCAGAAGTTATTGCTGTGTGAATTATTGCCTGCTTTTTTTATAATTTTCAGGGATTTCTGTTCCTTGAATAATACCGCTGCCAGAGCAACAGCCGCATTCGTTTCCTCATCCGTACTGCTTTTCTGAGAAGAAAGCCTTCCGAGAAATTCCTTTTCTATAAACTGAGTATGATAATTTCCGCTGACGTATTCCTCGCTTTCAAGAAGATTCAGAAGGAAAGCTATGTTCGATTTAATGCCTACAAGCTTGTAATCCCTTAAAGCCCTTTTCATTTTCTCAATTGCAATCTCTCTTGTCGCACCGTTTGAAATTAGTTTTGAAATCATCGGATCATAATATACGGAAATCTCATTACCCTGCTCTATACCGGTATCTTCCCTCATTCCGTTGCTCAGGACATTTTTCATGTATGTGATCTTTCCGGTAGAAGGCATAAAATTATTTTCCGAATCTTCGGCGCAGATTCTGCATTCAATTGTATGACCTTTAAATACGACATCTTCCTGTTTAAAAGAAAGTTTTTCACCGGAGGCTATTTTTAACTGTTCTCTCACCAGGTCAAAACCGGTTCTCATTTCAGTTATAGGATGCTCAACCTGAAGTCTTGTATTCACTTCAAGGAAATAGTATTTGTTGTTTGTATCTACAATGAACTCGACAGTGCCGGCATTTGAATAACCCGCAGCTTTTACGATCCTTTTTGCGCATTCACCCATGTCATTTCTCATTTTTTCATCCATGATGACCGACGGGGTTTCTTCTATTATCTTCTGATGCCTTCTCTGCATCGAACATTCTCTTTCACCGAGATGGACCACGTTGCCGTATTCATCAGCGAGAATCTGAAATTCAATATGACGCGGTGATTCAATGTATTTTTCTATAAAGACGCTGTCATCGCCGAATGATGATTTAGCTTCATTCTGCGCCATGCGAAGCGAACTTTCAATATCCGCTTCTTCCTTAACTATTCTCATTCCCTTACCGCCTCCGCCTGCCGATGCTTTTATTAAAATCGGATAACCGATGTCCTTTGCAATGTTTTTTATAAGAGAGAAATCATGCAAAGGTTTTTCCGTACCGGGAACGACAGGAACATTATTTTTCAAAGCAAGTATCTTTGCTTCCGTTTTGCTTCCGAGTAAATCAATCGCCTTGTATCCTGGTCCTATAAATTTCAACCCGTTTTCTTCGCACATCTTTGCGAAAAAACCTCTCTCAGACAAAAATCCGTATCCGGGATGAATCGCTTCGGCACCGGACTGCTTAGCAACTTCAATGATTTTTTCAGCTTTGAGATAACTCTTTGCTGAAGGTGATTCGCCGATGTGATATGCCTCATCAGCCATTTTAGCAAATAAAGAATACCTGTCAAAATCCGAATAGACTGCGACTGTCTTTATTCCCATCTCTTTAGCAGAAGTGATTATCCTTACGGCAATTTCGCCTCTGTTAGCTATTAATATTTTTTTAAACATAGTTTCATTTATTTAATTGTTAAGTAATTTACTAAATACAGGATTATATATAAAGGATGTTATTAAGGCGTAAATGAGGCGATCATCGCATCCATCCAAGGTTGAATATTAGTTACCGAAACTATAACTATATTTTAAATAAATGCTTCTCTCAGATTCACACAGATCATACTCTGCATTTCTCTTTCAAATTTTGAACACATGGTTAAGAGCAGAAGTGTGATCTGTGAAAATTTGTGTCATCTGTGAGATTTTGAAATGACTGGAAATCTGTTTTAATTAATTTTTTTTAACTGACCGGAAATGACTTGGATAGTTGTGGGTGATAATATTCCGGAGAATTTCACTGAGTATGTAAAATTTCAGTCTTCATTTCGACTAATACAATCTCATTTCCGTAAAGGTCCAGGAAATGAAAAAATCTGCTGTCTCCGTTTTCAACGGGTTCTCGCACAATTTTAACATTTTCTTTCAGGAGATGTTCATAAAATTCATTTAAAGAATCCGTGTAAGCCACAAATAACGGGATACCGGATGTCTGATTACCTACTCTGGTTTTCTGTTCGTCTGTTTCAGCTTTATGAAGCCAGATTCCGGATTTATCTTTAGAGTTGAGCCCGATGTGAAGGAACCTTTGTCCGTTCTCTGTGATGTCGAAAAATTTCTTGCAGGAAAGTGTTCTTTCATAAAAAGCAAATGCCTCGTCATAGTCATTCACAAGTATTATTATTCTTCCGAAATTCAGTTCCATGCTATTCCTTTAAATGATTGATAAAAGTTTATTTAACTTTCAGATCATAAAATTCCTCCGCCAATGCCAAGTCTGATCAGACCGAAGACAATTGCAAAACCGCACATAACAATGCCTGCTATCGAAGAAGTTTTGGATGAATTTGGATCTGCATTAATCGCCGCAATAACGCTGACAATAAACCCTACGGCAGCAAAAGGAATATTAATCCAGTTGTATGCTCCCAGACATGGTATGAAACCTATCAGCATTCCTATTACAGAAAGTATTCCCCAGATAAGACTTATAATTTGCATGATATGTATTTTCTGATTATTAAAAAATATTTATGCGGATATATTCAATTTATTTGCTTTTCGTATTGAAGTGAAATTAAGAAATATAAATTTAATTATAAAAGTAAAAAACATGATTCCGTTTATGACAAAAATTAAATAAGCAACAATGCTTATACGGTTTAGATCAGATGCTTTTTCAAATCTGCCTGCTGAATTGGAAGTATATTTGTAGTTAGTGCCGGCCTCTCTCTTGCGTGGACGTTCATTTGCCAGGAGTGATTTATAAATTTCAATCACTTCTTTTTCAGGCAAACTGACTAAACCTTCCAAAGGGCGGACTAGCGCCAACAACGACTTCTAAGAGTAGCTTGGTATCTGTCGTTGGTGGGTGAAACAACACCAACGACGGCGGAAATAATTACTTTCATATAGTTTTCCAAAAACCAAACTCACTTATTTTATCTGACTAAATTAATTTCAATCATTAGAATTATCAAGGTGATGCTGAATCCGGGAAGTTAGCATTATCCTGAACTTGTCGTTGGTGCTTGCCTCGCCATTGGCGGGACTAAAAGTTTTGCACTTAAATTTGTTATGCATTATCGGTCACTGTAAAACTTTTGGAACCCACAGGGCAGGCACCAACGACGGCGGGTTAGTGGCATAATAAATTTTTCCATCAATGAGGGCGTTGCTCAAACTATCTATCGATATATACACATTACCTTTCCTATCTATTTCAAAAGAAGAACAAATTCCATCTAATTCATCATTAATTGATTACGGTTACATTAATTATGACGTAACGAACTACTTTTGATTCAACCTGGGGTTACATTTAATTTGATTAAATGCGAATTATTTGAGATTTGTAACTTTCTCTTGATTTTTATATTTATCTTTTTTAAACTAATAAAAATTTTGTTACAGTTTAATTAATAACTGAAGTTACGCAA
>JAFDZQ010000099.1:836-14686 GCA_018266895.1 Bacteroidota bacterium | reverse complement strand
TAAAATTATTTTTTCGGACTTCTTATTTTTTTGTAATTAATTTTTCTTTTATAGTTAAAAGCGGATATTCCCTCTTTCACTTCAGCGGATAAATTATGAATCGAAAGCCAGTCCCTTGCGCTTCCTATTGTTGTATGCCAGGATAAATCCCTCCAGAAATTCAGCTGCTGCTTGGTGTATCTCAGACATTCAGGCAGTTTGTTGAAAAGTTTTTCCGCAAGTAAATTGACTTCCTCATCCAGCTTTTCAAAAGGAACGACCTTATTAACAAGTCCCCATTCAAGAGCCTTTGCAACAGGAATGTCCTCACAAAGAAATAAAATTTCCCTTGCTCTTCTTTCCCCGACAATCAGCGGAAGAAATTGCGTTGCACCTGCTGCAGCGACACTTCCCCTGGCAGCTCCGACCTGCTTTATGATTATATGGTCAGCAGCAACAGCCAGATCGCAGCTTAAATTAAGTTCATTCCCGCCTCCGACTACCATACCGTTAAGCCTTGCAATTGTCGGTTTTCCGGTATTCCGCATTACTTCATGAAGCTGTATGAATTCATACATCCATTTATAATAATCATCAGGATTATCTATGAAGTATTTCTGCTGTTCATCAAGATCAGCGCCCGTAGAAAAAGCTCTTTTGCCCGAACCGGTCAGTATGATAACGGCTATATTGTCATCCCATGAAGAATCCTTAAAAGCCATTGTCATTTCGTTTATTGTAACAAGATTCAGGCAGTTAAGCTTGCTTTCACGGTTTATCGTAATGACAGATTTATAATCTTCTTTTTTATAAATAATGTTTTTGAATTTGTATTTCTTCGGCAGATATGATTTGAATTTTCCGTACAAGATTTTATTTATTTAATTTAAAAATATTTTCAAATATATGGATAAAGTTTTTCTTTAGGAATTCAAAAATCAGTTTACCATCAAAAAATAATGTTAGTATATAAAAATTCTTAAGTACTAAGTCACTGCACCTTCGTTCAAAACTTTAAATATTTGTCTATAATTTAATTTTTGAGAGTTGTTGATTTCCCATATTAAATCTGTAATAATCTTTAGTGTTCTGTGAAAAAAATTTTGAATTTTACTACTGGATATCCTTTCTGAAAATACCTTTATGCTAAACCTGTAATACACTTCAAGCTATTTCTAAATTGAAAATAGTAGTTAATAAAATTATATTGCACTTAACAAATTATGAGCTTAGAAGAAAATTACTCGGAAGTAAAAGCAAAAGTCAGGGAAATCTGTGAAAAAACCGGCAGGAAACCTGAAGATGTTAAGATCATAGCTGTAAGCAAGACTTTCCCCATTTCAAAAATTATGGATCTGAATCAGATAGGTCAGTATGACTTTGGTGAGAATAGGATCAGGGAATTAAGAGATAAATATTACAATATATCTTTTCAGTATGGCGAAAAGATCAACTGGCACATGATCGGACACCTCCAGACCAGAAAAGTAAAGGATATTGTTGCATTTATTCATTTAATACATTCAGTTGACAGTTACGAACTTGCAGCCGAAATCGATGCCAGGTCAAAACAGATAAATAAAATCATCGATATACTTATTCAGGTAAATACAAGCAATGAACCTCAGAAGAGCGGACTGATTCCGGAAGATACATTAAATGTTTGCAGACAGATCAGAAATCTGAATAATGTAAGAATAAAAGGTCTTATGACAATGGCAAAATTAACCGAAGACACTGAAGAAATCAGAGGAAGTTTCCGTTCCTTAAAAAAACTGTTTGACGGATTAAAATCCGAGTTCAGGGATATGGAGCATCTGTCAATGGGTATGAGCCATGACTATGAAATCGCCATTGAAGAAGGCGCTACAATGCTTAGAATAGGAAGCGCAATATTCGGAAACAGGACGGTTTAAAGTTTTTAAAAAAAATTTATCCTTAAATTAAATTTTTACTTTATGAGCATTATTTCGCCAAAAGATATCAGGAAAAATGATTTCAAAAAAATTTTCAGAGGGTACGATCCGAATGAAGTAGATGCATTCCTCGAAACTGTAAGTCTGCGATATGAGAGACTGCATGAAGAGAATGCAATGCTTTCGGATAAAGTAAAATCGCTGACTTCCGATGTCGAGGTTTACAAGGAAAATGAATCTACTCTTCAGAAAGCTATTGTGAAAACTCAGGATCTTGCTGAGGAAGTCATATCAAATGCAAAGAAGAAAGCTGAAAATATAATCAGGGAAGGCGAGCTTAACTCACAAAAGATAATGCAGGAAGTGGAAAAGGATATTATGTCAAAAAAACAGGAACTCGAAGAAATGAAATTAAGGAATGATAAACTTGTGGAAGACGTGAAATTATTTTTCCTGGAAAAGCTTAATGAAATGGATGAGTTTATTAAAAACAGGAACATTTACTCTATGGAGCTTGAGAACATTTCCTCTTCAGATGAAAATATTATGAATTCAGATGAAGAAGAAAATACACAGGGTATGAAAAAGGTTTCTATTAATACTGCAAAAACAAATTTTTCAGACTAATATTACGGCATGAAAGGCAGACATTCTGAAGCTGTAAGACATTTAAGAGCTCTTCATCCTGATGCCCATCCCGTTGGAATTATACTGGGGACAGGTCTTGGGGGACTTGTAAAGGATATAGACATCATTTCTGCAATTGACTATTCAGAAATTCCCGACTTTCCGGTTTCTACTGTTGAATCTCATTCAGGAAAACTGATTTTCGGTAAACTTTCAGGTAAAAACATTATTGCAATGCAGGGAAGATTTCATTATTACGAAGGATATACAATGGATGAAGTCACTTTCCCGGTGCATGTTTTAAAAGAACTTGGCGTAAAATATCTTATCGTATCAAATGCATGTGGAGCAATAAATCCTGCTTTCAGAAAGACGGAGCTTATGATAATGACTTCGCATATTAATCTTCTGTTTGATACTCCTTTGAAAAACAAAAAAATATATTTCAACTGCGGCAGTAATTTTTATTCCAAAAAACTGATCAGGCTTGCCGAGGAAACCGCTCTTGAAAACGAAATGAATATACAGAAAGGCACTTACGTCCCTGTACAGGGTCCGAATCTTGAAACAGTGACAGAATACCGGATGATTAGGAAGTTAGGCGGAGATACTGTGGGAATGTCAACAATTCCGGAAGCTCTGATCGCAAATAACCTCGGTATGGAAGTACTTGGACTCTCGATAATCACTGACCACGGTTTCCCTGATACTTTGAAAGTGGCAATGCTTAAGGATATACTGGAAGCGGCAAGCATTGCTGAACCCAAGCTGACACTGCTTATCAGAAAGCTTGTTCCGAAACTTTGATTGTATTTGTGAGACAGATTCTTTTAAAAGTTTTAAATTTAATTTCTACATTGAGATAAATCAATAATTATTAACTTCATGAGCGAACAATTAGAAAAGATCAAACAGACTTCAGCATTAATAAAAAATAAATTTCCGAAGAAATTCAGACCGTCTGCTGCACTGATCATTGAAAAAAACTTTGAAATTCTGTCCGGGTTCAGGATATTAGGCGAAATCGGGTTTGATGAAATTTTTTCTCAGGATGAAATTCTCAAAAGAAATGCGGGAAAAATAATTTTCGCGGATTGCGGCGGAAGAGATGTAATTGTTTACAGCGGAAGATTTCATTATTACGGAGGAATACAAATGAGAGATATTGGGTTCATGATTTATGTTCTCCGATACCTCGGAGTGAAGAAAATAGTTTCCGTTGATGAAGTCGGGCATTTAAATCCCCGATTCTCCTGCGGCGAGATCTCGCTTGTCTACGATCACATAAATCTTATGGGGGACAATCCTCTCATTGGAAAGAATGAAAGTGAACTCGGACTCCGTTTTCCCGATATGAGCAATGCTTACGATAAATCGCTCTATAAAAAAATATACAGGATCTTTCAGGAAAATATGATCAGAATAAACGAATCTGTCATGCTCGGAGCTATAGGACCTGAAAGCGAAACAGATGCAGAGGCAAGATTTTACAGAGAGATCGGAGCTGATGTGGTTGGATATTCCATGGTGCCGGAAAATATAACAAGCGTTCATGCCGGACTCAGTTTTGCAGGGATAGGTCTCATAACGAGAGAACTTATCGCTGATAAAATGATGGAAGATGAAAGAACGGATATACAGAAAATTAAAGAACAGAAAGAAAATCTGAACAAAGCTCTAAAAGAACTCGGAAAGATTATCAGCCGGATTCTTATTAAAATCTGAATTAAAATAATATCAGCTATTAAAAATCTGATCCAATAAAAATTATTATAATTATGGCAGCAAGAATTGAGATCCCTAAAATGTACAAACTCCTGATCGGAGGAAAATTCGTCAGGACAGAATCAGAAAGATATCTCACTGCCTTAAATCCTAAAACCGGTGAAAAAATCTGTAACTATTCAAGAGCTTCAAGAAAAGATCTTCGTAACAGCATTGTCGCGGCAAGATCCGGTTTTAATGAATGGAACGGCAAGACCGCCTACGAGAGAGGTCAGATTATGTACAGATTTGCGGAAATGCTTGAAGGCAGAAAAGAACAGTTCATTGAAGAAATTTATGTTTCAGCAAAGCAGAGCAAAGAAAGCTGCAGAAGAGAGGTTCTGAAATCAATTGACAGAATAATTTACTTTGCAGGATTCTGCGATAAGTGGATGCAGTTAGTAGGAACTGTCAATCCCGTGCAGGCGGGATATTTTAATTTTTCTGTTCCGGAAGCCACAGGAGTCGTAGGAATAGTTCTTCCCGATACGCTGAGTTTCCTTCCTTTGATTTCCAGAATAGCGGCTGTGGTTACTTCGGGAAATTCATGCATAGTCATTGCAAATGAAAAATCCCCTCTTCCTGCTCTGACATTGTCTGAAGTAATAGCAACCAGTGATTTTCCTGCCGGTGTGATAAATATCCTTACCGGAAACAAAACAGAGATCATACCTCATCTGGCCGGACACTTTGATGTTAATGCCATAGATTACTGTGATAGTAATCCTGAAACGGAAAAGAATATTAAGATTCTCTGCGCAAACAATGTAAAGAGATTTCATTCATTAAAAGATCATGACTGGAACTCACCCGGACAAAATGAGAATCTGAGAGAGATCGAAAAATTCACTGAGATCAAGACTGTATGGCATACAATGGGAATGTAAACAGTTTTTTAAATTGTTAATCTGAAATTCAATGTCAAATTTATTAAAGTTAATATTAAGTATCGTTATATGCCTTCTGGCAGGCGTAATAGGTTCATTCATTACCTCTGAATCCTTGTCAGTCTGGTATGCAGCTTTAAACAAACCTTCTTTTAATCCGCCGGGCAGTGTTTTTGCTCCTGTCTGGACAATATTATACATCATGATGGGAATCTCCATGTTCCTGATCTGGAGAGAAGGTTTAAAGAATAAAGATGTAAAAAAAGCTTTTATATTTTTAATAATACAATTAATCTTGAATGTTTTATGGACTGCTGTTTTTTTCGGAGCGCATTCTGTTTCGGGAGGGTTAGCAGTAATTGTTTTACTCTGGATTACAGTTTTATACTGTATAATCTCTTTCAGAAAAATTTCACGGACTGCTTCGGCTTTATTAATTCCCTATCTGGCTTGGTTAACATATGCGACATTGCTTAACTATTATATTTTAATTCTGAATTAATTTTAATTTATATGTTTTCTGTTTTCAAAAGACATAATGTCTATATTGTAATTCTGCTTTTATCCGTATTTCTTTATTCGGAATCATCGGAAAAAATTCCCGGGAATAATCCTGTCAATGACACTCTCGGTCAAGGTCAGGTTACCCGAACCGAGAAACTTTTTTTTGAAATAGAAAACCCGGATGCAGGTGATGATGTAATAAGGGAACATCTGCTGGACATATTTCCTATTATTTCCGAAAAGGAAATCTATAATATCATACAGACTAAGTATGTAGCTGAAAACAAACAAACATTCAGCGACAGTCTTTCAGATACGGGTGTAATGTACAGAGTTTCCTTTGAAGTACCTGAAAATTATCTTACAGACACAGCCAAAATATTATGGAAGCTTAACATCCCTGAATTTCAGTCAAAGATTTACCAGTTATATGACAATAAACAAATTTATATTGATACCTGGCCGAATGTTGTAGGCACAATTAAAGACAAAACCTATACAGGGAATTTTCAGGCGTATAAAATAAGGAACTGGCCTTTTTACAAGGATCCTGATCCTGCAAAAGCAAGTCTGCCTCCCGTAAAACCGGGACCGGGAAATCCTCTCGGACTCTTTGTCGTTCACTATGATGAAAATTCCCTGAGGTATTTTCACGGTACGAATAACCCGAAAGTTCTTAATAATCAGCTGAGGAATCTGTCTCACGGCTGTGTCAGAAACGACAATGATAATATTGACAAAATGAAACGTTTCATTGTGAAAAGAGTAGTCAAATCTAAAGACCTGACGGGCTGGATCGGAAGTAAAAAGTCAATGGTTTATGAATTCGAGGAGACTGATAAGTTTCCGGTCCAGATAGTTTATAAGACCTTTGAAGTTGATAACGACATAAGAGGCAAGTACATTATGCTTTTCAAAGATGTTTATAATTATAAAAATGTAAACAGCATAAACGAGAAATATAATGATACTTCACTTATTACGCTGACAACAAAGGAAAATATTATTTCGGATTACAGAAAATATTTCGGCAGTGATATAAAAAATGAACCGCTTTCAATGATGGTGGAATATGTTATCAACAACGGCAATGAATACGAGAAGTATTACTTTGAAGATCTGAAGGAAAAGTTTATGCTGAAGTATTAAAAACTTTCATCCCGCCATCTGACGATTTTCCAGATGTCTTCGGCGGTATTCCGGCGGAAATTCATATCCGCAAATCCGTTTATCCTCACAACGTCTCCGGGATTGAAGGTGATCGTAAAATTAAAACTTCTTTTTACGTTCTGCTCAAGTGAATCGCCTCCCTGAAAAATTATATTGTTCCATACTACTTCAAGCTTTTGCGAATTTCTGAAGAGCCCGTTTGTAGTCCTCATATCCGTAGCCCTGTCCCAGGATTCATCAAAACCGGAAGTATAATCCCTGTAAGTAAATACAAAATCCTGTCCGAGAAGATTTCCGTACACTGTAGTATCTTTAAAAGTATAAGCATATTTAAAATTCTGAAACACGCCTTCTATTGTTTTCTGATCAGTCAGAATCGACGTTGCAGCGGTATTATCAAGTCTTGGCGAAAAAATATTGTCGCATGAATTCAGAAAAACAATCATTGCGAAAAATATAAGTATTCCAGCTTTATACCGCTTTCTCATCAATATTTTTCCTGAACAGTAATTCAAAATGCTATTAACTTTTTTTAATTTGCAAAGTTTGCTTTTATCACACTCCAGGTTGTATCATTACTAAGATTAATGAAATCATACCAGCCGTGAATTGACCACAGGCTTCTTGAATCGGTACCCATAATGAATCTTAATTTTCCCTTTGCGATTTTTGCAACATTCTGTTTATTGTGATCAAATACAAGAATATAATCCGAATCGACTACGGCAGAGTCAATGCCGGTATTGAATGTAGTATTGGAAAGGAACAGGTTCGAAGATGAAGTTGGAATTGTAAAAGAAATCAGATTGCTGAAATAGTTTCTCTCATTTGAAAGATTCCAGGTCTGAAATACAGGATAAGATGAGAGGGAAACCGCATCAGGAAAGTATCTGAATCTTCTCAGAGAAAAATTAGAATCAGCAAAGCATCTCATGTAGTTATCAAGATTTTTTTCTGCAATTGCAAAATTAAGATTTGTTATTACAATGTCAGGAGAAGTAGGCTGAAGAAATGTAGACCTCGGCTCAGATGGCGGTTCGACAGACCTGGAACTGAACAGTCCGCAACCGCAGATGAGTAAAATTCCGGTGATCAGTATTTTATTTAATTTTTCTTGCAATGATTATCAGCCTGCCGGATTTAGTCCTGTTAAATTTATTTCCCGAATAATCCCCGAAAATTCTTTCCGTTTTTAATCCTGAAAAGTCAAAAGCTCTTTTAAAATCCTGAAGCGAGTATAGCTTAAGCACTTCATCAAATTGTTTTACTGAATTATCCCTGGTTATGATTATAGTTTTCTTAACGAAACCGTTTTCTATTTTTCTTCTTTGTACAACTGACGAGTTTCCGATAATGTTTCTCGAGAGAGGTTTGAGATTCTTCTCAAGATAATATTTATTCAGGAAATCGAATACAAAATATCCTCCTTTTTTCAGAGAGTCCGAGACATTTTCAATAACCCTGAAATTTTCTTTATCGTTATCAAAATATCCGAAACTGGTGAAGATGTTTACTGCAATGTCAAATGTGTTTCCGAAATTAAAATCTCTCATATCCTTTATAAGAAATTTTACCTTCATGTTTTTTTCAGAGGAATTTTTAAGATTCTTCCTTGCTTCTGAAATCAAAAATTCCGAAAGATCAAATCCCGTTACATCAAATCCCCTTCGTGCAAGTTCAATTGAATGTCTTCCGGAACCGCAGGCGATATCCAGGACTTTAGAATTAGTCTTTACCGCTATGCTCCTTTGCAGCAGGTTTATCATCCACCTTGCGTCCTCTTCATCCCTGTGCTGATAAAGATCGAGATATAATTTATCCGAGAACCATTTTTCAAACCACATTGATTTCCCGGATCCGGTTTTTATATTTCTTTTCAAATTTTCAGAATGACTTGATTAATCAAACGGTTACTCTTCCTTCAAGAGCTTTGGCAAGCGTTACTTCATCTGCAAACTCCAGGTCGGAACCAATCGGAATTCCTCTTGCAATCCGCGTGATCTTGATTTCCAGCGGCTTCAGAAGCTTAGAAAGATAAAGGATCGTAGTCTCTCCTTCAACGGTAGGATTCAATGCCAGTATAAGCTCTTCCACTCTCTGACCGTTTTCATTTCCGAGCCGGGCTAACAGTTCCCTGATCTTAATGTCATTCGGACCGATTCCGTCAAGCGGTGAAATTATCCCGTGAAGCACATGATAAAGTCCTTTGAATTCATTTGTCTTCTCTACGGCAAAAACATCCTGCGGTTCTTCAACAACGCATATTACATTTGAAGATCTTTTCGATGAAGAACATATTCTGCAAACTTCATCTTCCGTTATATTACAGCACACACTGCATAATTTCAGTCTGTCTTTGGTTTCAAGCAAAGCTCTGGAAAATTTTTCCACTTCTTCTCTCGGCTGTCTTGTTATGTACATTGCAAGCCGTTGCGCGGTTTTTCTGCCTATCTGCGGGAGTTTAGAGAATTCTTCAATTAAAGAATCCAGAGCATCTGAAGTGCTGACCATTAATTTTGAATTTAGAATTTAGGCAGATTAAGACCCGGAATATTCGGCATCATGCCGGATGTGGCTTTTGACATTTCGTCATTTGCCATTTTCTGTGAACTTTCCAGCCCTTTATTAACGGCTGCAATTATAAGATCTTCCAGCATCTGCGGATCTTCGGGATTAATGATCTCCTTTTCTATTTCGATCTTTGTAAGAATATTTTTGCCGTTAACAGTAACTTTTACCATTCCTCCGCCTGATTCTTCAGTTACCGTTTTGTTCTCAAGTTCAGCCTGTACAAGATCCATTTTCTCCTGCATTTTTTTAACCTGCTTTAACATTCCCTGCATTTGTCCGGGATTCATTTTTCTCTCCTGTTTTTTATTTTATAATTTTTTGAATAATTTAATTCCTGTTATTTCCTGATGAGATTTATTCTGATTTTTTATTAACATTCAGATCTCAAATATGTTTTTTTCATTTACCCTGATTGCATCATAACTGAAATACGGTTCTCCGAATTCCGCTCCGATCTTAAAGCCGTAATGTCTTGCGCGGGCTTCAATTTCCTTACTGAAAAGCGGTGAGCTTATAAAAGTTTCCGGTTCATTGCTTCCCGGATCAAAGAACTGTGTACTGTAGCATTTTAACACTTCAAGCTTTTTCTTAAAGACATCACTTACGTCGAAAATAAAACTTACCGGTATATCTGCCGCGCTTCTGTAAAAAAACAGTTTCCGGGGTCTGAATGCTTTCAGACTTCCGGTTATGATCTTCGCTAAACCTGAATAGAAGACAGTTTCACGAACAAGATTTCCGGTATAAATGTGATCCGGATGTCTGTCATTCGGGAAAGGCGCAAATACTATTTCAGGTTTATGCTTTCTTATGACTTTTATGATTTTTTCCCTGTTGGTTTTATTTATTTCAATATTACCGTCTCTGATCTTCAGATTTTCCCTGAACGACAGACCCATTAATTCAGAAGCAGCCGATGTTTCCCGTATCCTTGAAGTTCTGCTGCCCCGAGTGCTGAGTTCACCTGCCGTAAGGTCTACAATTCCTACTCTGCTTCCTGACTGAACAAGTTTTAATAACGTTCCGCCGCAATTCAGCTCAACATCATCAGGATGAGCTCCGATAAACATTACAACTGGTTTTCTTGTCAATATTATTTCCTGTATGCTTTAGTATTGTAAATATAGTTAATATGAATCTTGAATAAAATTGAATTTTAATAAAGTGAATTCTCAGTGCAGGAAATTTTATTGATCCGGTTGATCTTCTGTCAATGCTGTCCTTAATAATTTAAATTTTATTAATGATTTTTTATTCTGTTCAAAAACAAAATATATTGTTTACTGAATTAATTAATCCAACCCTGTAAACCTTCAGAGTCTGTCTCAATACTATAAAAATTATTTGATCACAGGCACTCAGAGAGATTCTTTTTCATTTTGTTTTTACATTCGTGCCTCTTCGTCTCTGCGTTGATCCATATATTTTGACTTAATTTCTTTCTGTGAATCCGGGAGGGTTTGTAAAATTCATTCAACATTTTAATGTTTTACACGATAAATAAAATTCATACAAATATATTTTAAAATCGTATTGGACGGAGATGATCTTCTGTTCAAATATATATTTTATTTAACTTTAAATTTTTCATTAATTGTAATAAATTGAATAAAATCTAAATAGAAAAGATGCTTAAATCCTTTGCAGAAGATCTTAAATCCATAAGAAAAGAAAAAAATATTTCACTGAAAGACATTTCTTCCAGTACCAGACTGAATGTTTCAATTCTCGAGAATCTGGAAAACGGAGAATTTTCTTTTCAGCCTCAGACTTATATCAGAGCTTTTTTAAAACAATATATAATCTCTATCGGCCTGGACCCGGAAGAAGTTTTGTTTGATTATGATCTTGCAAGAAGCGGGAAATACAAATCCAAACGGCAGAATGCACCTGCAATTACTGAAAATTCTGTTTCAGGTGCCGATGAAAAAGTTCAAAGAACAGAATCCAGGGAAAACAAAATAAGAATTGCTGATAAACTGAAAGTTTTAACAGAGTCACCTAAAAAACTGGTTGGTGAATTAAAAAATCTTAAGCCGGATGATAATAAAGAATCGCCCGCTGACAGGACAACGGGTTCTTCTGATTCTAATCCGATGAATAAACTTTCAATAAGCACATCTGATGAAAAAACCGGCAATACGTCAGTTAATGCCGGAAGAGAGAGTTCTTTTTCATTTTCATTTCTGAATTCCACGGTTTTCAGAAATATTTTTTTAATAATTGTAATACTTCTTGTCCTTCTGGGATTGTATTCCCTCGTGAACATGCTGTTTTTTGACGGAAAGAAAGACAAACCTGAAGTTATCAGACAAAATTTTGATGATGTTGTCAAAGAGCAGGAAAGGAAAATTTTAGGGAAAAGAACTCAGGAGGAAATTCAGGACTCAATAAGAAAAGCTGAAGAGGATTTCGCAGCATCCAGGGATTCCATTGTACTTAAGATAACATCTTCCGGATCGGGAATAGTTTTTATCTCTGCTGATTCCGTAAATTACGGCAAGCCGGATAAAATTCAATTCGAAAAGAACATGAGCGGGACATTCAAAGCTAAAAGATTCTTTCATATTTCCACAGTAAACACTGAATCATTCAAAGCCACAGTTAATAATACTCCGGTAAAATTTCCGGGTAAATCCGTGAGTAAGATTAAAATCACCAGAGACGGAGTAGTAAAGTAGCTAATTTTAATATTGCATACGGCAATTCATGCAAAACCATAATTTTTTTAATTCAATTTTTAAATAATATTGATTGCTCCTGCAGGCATAGTAAAAAAGATTAAAGATCTCCGCGAAAAAATCAAAGATGCTGATTACCGTTATTATGTACTGGCTGATCCTGACATTGATGATTATACCTATGACATGATGCTCAAAGAGCTTGAGGATATTGAAGAAAAATATCCTTCTCTCATAACAGAAGATTCCCCGACACAGAGAGTTTCCGGTGAACCTTTACGGATCTTTAAAACCATAATACATAAAAACCCTATGCTTTCATTGTCCAACTCTTATAATTTTAATGAACTGACGGAGTTTGACAGCAGAGTGAGAAATATTCTGTCAGAAACAAAAGAAAAAAATTTTGAATATGTATGCGAATTAAAATTTGACGGTCTGGCTGTTTCTCTCGTATATGAAAACGGAAAACTGAAGACTGCAGCAACAAGAGGAGACGGAAACGAAGGCGATGATGTTACGCAAAATATTAAAACGATCAGATCAATACCTCTTTCTGTCAGTCACAAAAAAATAAAGAACTTTGAAGTAAGGGGGGAAGTGTTTTTCAGAAAAGAGGATTTTATAAAAATAAATGAAGAGCAGGAATTAAAAGGGGAAAAGATTTTTGCAAATGCACGGAATACTGCTGCGGGTACTCTGAAATTAAAGGATTCAAGAATTGTAGCCTCGCGGCAGCTGAATTTTTATTCATATTATTTTTATTCGGATGATATTAAAATCGAATCACATATTCACTGCATTGAACTTCTTAAAGAGATGAGATTTCCTCTGAATTCCCAATTTAAAAAAGCTGCCGATATCAATGAAGTAAGGAATTTTTGTGATGAGACAGAAAAAATCAGGGACAGTCTTCCCTATGAAATTGACGGAGTTGTCATCAAGGTAAATTCATTCAGTCAGCAGGAAATTCTCGGAAGCGTATCAAGATCTCCCCGCTGGGCAATAGCTTACAAATTCAAAGCAAAAGAAGCTGAGACAAAAATTGAGAGCATTGTTTGTCAGGTGGGAAGGACAGGCACAATAACTCCTGTTGCAAATCTCAAACCGGTACTCCTTTCCGGTTCTACAATTTCACGCGCAACGCTCCATAACTTTGACGAGATAAAAAGGAAAGACATCCGCGAAGGTGATTTTGTAAAAATCGAAAAGGGAGGTGATGTAATTCCGAAAGTTCTGGAAGTGATCATTGAGAAACGCGATAAAAATTCCAGACCTTATTCAATCCCTGTTAAATGCCCTGTCTGCGGCGCTCCTTTGGAAAAACCCGAAGATGAAGTTTATTATTACTGCCCTAATTATAACTGCGAGGCGCAGATCAAAGGCAGGATCGGACACTTTGTACAGAGAAATGCGATGAACATTGAAGGTCTGGGAGAAAGCATAATTGATATTTTTCTCAGCAAAGGTTTCATAAAAAATTACTCTGACATTTTTGACCTTGGCAAAAAGAAAGATGAACTGCTGAAGCTTGACAGATTCGGGAAAAAAAGTGTGGAAAATATTCTTGCTGCAATTGAAGAATCAAAATCCCGTCCTTTCGACAAAGTATTGTTTGCTCTCGGAATAAGACATATCGGAGAAAGAACGGCAAAAATACTTGCCGTTAATTTCGGTTCAATTGAGAATATCATTAAAGCCGGCAAAGAGGAGATACAGAAGGTTAATGAGATCGGACCCGGGATTGCCGA
>JAFDZQ010000099.1:0-753 GCA_018266895.1 Bacteroidota bacterium | reverse complement strand
ATGCAAACATTGCAGACAAAACATTTGTACTGACGGGTACTCTGAAAAAGTATAAAAGAGAAGAAGCTCAGAAAATCATTGAAGATTTCGGTGGAAAAGTAAGTTCGTCTGTCAGCAGGAAGACTGATTTTGTGATTGCAGGAGAGGAAGCCGGCAGCAAGCTTCAAAAAGCTGAAGCTCTGGGAGTAAAAGTTCTGAATGAAATTGAATTTGAAAAAATGATAAAAGACTGATATGTCATTTGAATTAGAGATTAATAAAAATATTTCTAAAGAGGAATTATATGAGTTAATATTGCCGCAGATAAATTCAATAGTAAAGGACGAGAATAATTTTGTGGCAAATATTTCCAACATTACGTCTGTGCTTAAATATTCTTTTGAAAATTTTCTGTGGGTAGGATTTTATTTTACGGATTCAAAGAATAAAAATGAACTTGTACTCGGTCCTTTCCAGGGACGAATCGCCTGCACAAGGATTAAATTCGGAAAAGGAGTATGCGGTACGTCTGCCGAAAGAAAAGAAACAATAATCGTAAATGATGTGAGTGAATTTCCTGGACATATAGTTTGTGATTCAATGTCTAAATCTGAAATTGTAGTTCCGGTTATCAAAAACGAAAAAGTTCTTGGAGTTCTTGACATAGACAGCGCCGTTCACGGAAATTTTGATGAAACTGACAGTAAATATCTGAACAAAATGATAAAGAACATAATTTATATCTTTCCCGATGAATAAAGATAATCTTATAAA
>JAFDZQ010000098.1 GCA_018266895.1 Bacteroidota bacterium | reverse complement strand
TATGTCATTGACGCAGACGGTATTTCAGCTTTCAGGGGCAGGTTAAATCTTCTGAAGAATAAAAAAATTGTTATGACTCCGCATGCGGGAGAGTTTTCCTCATTGCTTGGCATCAGCAATGAAGAGATAAGAAAAGATTTTTATAATTACGCTGTTGAGTTTGCAAAAAAATATAATACAGTTCTTGTATTAAAAAATTCACCTACTATAATAACAGACGGCAGAGAATTTTATATAAACCCGACAGGCAGGGAAAACCTTGCAACGGCGGGGACAGGCGACGTACTCGCGGGAATAGTTTCCGGATTAATTTCCCAGTCAAAAAACCTGCTTCAGAGCGCAATTGCAGGAGTATATATTCACGGTATGTGCGGTGACAGTTTGTTCAAGGAATACGGTAATTCAATGATAGCTTCAGATCTCATTGGCAAAATTGCAGATGTAAAAAAAAGTATCTTCAGCTATGAAACTTGAACCGAAGTTTATTCATGCAGGTCTTGTTTTATACTGCGCACTGATTTTTGTATTATCATCGATACCCGGTGATAATTTTCCCGAAGTTGATTTTGAATTCAGCGATAAGATAGTTCATGTAATAATTTACGCAATATTATTCGCATTATTTTTTTATTCCTTAAATAATCAGGTAAAAAGTATTAAATTGCAGACATTCAGTCCGGAGTTTGCTTTGTTGTTTACGTTATTGTACGGAGTTTCTGACGAAGTGCATCAGTATTTTGTACCGAACAGGAGTTGTGAGTTCTACGACTGGATAGCGGATGCGGCAGGAGGTCTTATTGTTTATTCTGCAGTAAAATTTTACAGGTCTAATGTAAAAGTGATTTCAATATTATGCCTCTGCTTATTGCTTTCCGGTTGTTCTTCATCTGAAAATACTGTGAGCCGGAGTAAAATTAAAATATCCTTTACTGAAACTGACTGCTGGCTGAATCTGATGCCGATGGTTAACAAGAATAAAAATATACTCGGTTTCCTTTTAAGCATGAATGTTGAGACTAATTCATCAGAACTTAATTACAGCATTAAGGATCTGCAGATTTATTTTAATAATGATACAGTAAGAAATAAAGATTTCAGTATGGAAATATTCGAAGCATCCGGAAATCTGATAAAGATTAATATCACACAGAACAGCAAAACGATGTACTTAGACAGACAGAAAGAGTATCCTGCTGAAGCAGAATTTATGTTCACTTTGTACAAAGGAAACAACAAAATCAGATCATTAAAAACACCTAAAATTAAAATAAACAAAGTATATTAGATCAATGATACAATTAAAAGAAATTCTGGAGATTCTGCCTTTAGTAATAATTGCCGTTTCTGCGACACTAATTCTAATGCTGGAAGTCTTCATAAAAAAGAGCGAAACGGTTATTTTCGGTTTTAGTCTTGTATCCGTCATGGCTGCTATTATTACATCATTTATGTATCTGAACAGGGAAATGATAATCTTCAACAAGTATTTAAAAATTACAAATTCTGCCGTTGCATTCAGCGTAATAATTCTTACGGGAATACTTATTACTATAATTGCATCAAAGAATTATATTGAAAAGGAAAACATTAATTTCGGGGAATATTATTCTCTTCTGATGTTTGCAGTACTCGGAATGTACCTTATGATCTTTGCAAATGATATTCTTATAATATTTATCGGACTCGAACTTATGTCAATATGCTTTTATGTGCTCGCGGGTTTCCTCCGATTAAGACAGAAGTCAAATGAAAGTGCTCTGAAATATTTTCTCCTTGGCGCTTTTATGACAGGATTTATTCTTTACGGAATAGCTCTTATATACGGAATTACAGGAACAACAAATCTTTCTCTTATATATACTAACCAGAAGATATTTACGAACTATGTATTTATAATCGGCACAGGATTATTTCTGATCGGATTTTTATTTAAGATCGGGGTTTTTCCATTCCAGATGTGGATACCGGATGTTTATGAAGGTGCGCCGACAATTGTTTCGGGAATGCTGTCAACTGCCGGAAAAATAGCCGCAGTAGGAACTATCCTTCCGATAATTCTTTCTTTTAACATTCTTAACTTTCGGATAATTTTTTCTGTAGCGGCTGTAGCAACGATGATGTACGGAAATATAATTGCGCTGGCGCAAACTAATATAAAACGTCTTCTGGCTTATTCCTCTATTGCAAGCGCAGGGTATATTTTTGTCGGTTTTGCTTCCATGAATGAATTCGCTTTGCAGGGGATTGCATATTATATGATTGCATATACATTCATGCAGCTTGGCGCTTTTATTGTGGTCTCACTGCTTGAGAAAAAGGATGACGGTTCGAGGGAATATAAAAATGTCGATATGGATTACTACAAAGGTCTTGGAAAAAGAAATCCGTTACTGGCTTTATTCATGACACTATTCATGTTTTCTCTTGCCGGAATACCTCCGTTCGCGGGCTTCTGGGGGAAATATTATCTGTTTTATGCTGCAATACAGTCTAATCTTATATGGCTCTCTGTAATTGGTATCTTGCTGAGTCTGATCGGGGTGTATTACTATCTTAAAATAATAGTTTATATGTGGTTTACTGATTCTTCAGAAGAACTTGCCGGAGAGCAGTTTTCGAATATGGGTCTGGGAATTACAGCGACAGGTCTGGCAGTTGCAGGTACTTTAGTGTTCGGAGTTGATCCTAATTTATTTTTCAGAATTTTCAAATTTATTGTAATGTAAATTGGAAATAATTTATTCAAAATGGCTTCCGGATTCTAAAACAGATGAATCAAGACTTGAAGATCTTATCTCGATCTTCAGTTCTGTTCTTGTTCAGACTAACGGCGATATTGATGAAGCGCTTGACTGGCTTGAACAGATGGGAATTGAATATCAGCTTTTTGATAAAGATCTGACATTCGGAGATTTTGTGGAAGAGCTGAAAAAACAGGGTTACATTGCTGAAAAGGAAGGAATTCATATACTTACTTCAAAAGGTTCAAGGAAAATCAGGTCTGATATGCTCAGAAAAATATTTTCGGGATTAAAACCTGATGCTTCGGGATTCCATGAGTCCAATAAATCCGGAAGAGGCGTTGATAAACTCGGAGAACTTAAAAAGTTCGAATTCGGAGATCAGATATCCAATATTGATCTTACATCAACTCTTAAAAATGCATTTCTGAAATCAGATCCTAATAATTACAGGCTCGGCGAAGAGGATATAGATGTATTCGAAACCGAACATATCTCAAGCTGCTCAACTGTTCTGATGATTGATATATCTCACAGCATGATTCTTTACGGCGAAGACAGGATAACTCCCGCAAAGGAAGTTGCTCTTGCTTTGTCAGAACTAATTCTTACAAAGTATCCTAAAGACAAACTTAACATCGTGATATTCGGAGACGATGCTCATGAAATCACAGTAAGAGATCTTCCTTTTCTAACTGTCGGTCCTTTTCATACAAATACAAAAGCCGGGCTGAGACTTGCAAGGCAGATTCTGAGAAAGAACGGAAACGTAAACAAACAGATTTTCATGATCACCGACGGCAAGCCCTCGGCATTATTTACAGATGACGGCAGGATATATAAAAATTCATTCGGACTGGATCCCAAGATTGTAAATAAAACTTTAGATGAAGCCGTAGCCTGCAGAAAGGATAAGATCAAGATTACTACATTCATGATCGCACAGGATTACTATCTAGTCCGGTTCATAGAAGAATTTACAAAAGCAAATAACGGCAAAGCCTATTATTCCGATCTTGATAATCTCGGACAGAACATATTTGTGGATTATCTTAAGAACAGAAGAAAATTCAATTAACATCATTTCCTCATACAGATGCATTATTTCTCCCTGAAGCTTTGTATATTTTTATTACTTTTATTTTTAACGCCGCACAGAATTTATTCTGAAGGAGTTCATACCTTCAGTGACAGCCTGTACTTTTTTAATTCAGATAAGATCTTTGTTCCGACGGAATCAGCTATATTTGAGGCAAAAAACGGGATAACAAAATACACGGATAAAAAAAATCTCAGACTTGATATTGGAGTTTCTATTGACCTGATAGGACTTAAGCAGAGAGACATAGTTTATTCTCTTGGAGCAGATTTTTTTACTTTTTCAAATCTGAGAAGCGAATCAGGTTTTAAATTTCCCGTAGATGCAATTGATTATATGTTCGGACTGAATTTTAATTTTAAAAAAAAATATTCTTCTGATGCTGTAATATCAGGAAGATTAAGAGTATCACACATTTCTTCACATTTCGAGGACGGTCATATTTACGAAAGAAGTGATACAATTTTTACGCCTGTAGTTTTCAGCAAAGAATTCATTGATCTGGCTTCATCACTGGATCTGAAATTAAAAAGTAATTTGTCCCTGAAAATTATGCCTGCTGTGAATATTGTTTTTCATTCAATCCCGGAGAATATTTCAGCGCTTTCCGGTCAGTTAGGATTACAGTTAAGATATTATCCGTTTAAAATTTTCAGCGTATATGTATCAAATGATAATTTTTTTTCAAAAGTTAATTCCGACACACGGTTAAGTGATAACTTTGAAGCAGGAATTTCGTTCGGGGAAATCAATTCACGGTCTGTAAATTTGTTTTACACATATTATGACGGTCATGATTACAGAGGTCAGTATTACGGAAAATATTTAAACAACAACGGCATAGGAGCAAGAATTAAATTCTGAATCAATGATATTTCTAATATTTTTAAATTTTTTATTTGCCGGATCGGACACTGTGCTTGTAAAAAACAGTGAAGTCACTGATTTTTCAAATGCTGTTTCAGTTACAACTGATGGTAAGGAAAATATTTACGTCCTTGATGCAGGGAAAAATCAGATTGTTAAATTCGATAACAAGCTGAATTATCTGAAGAAAAACGGAAAACAGGGCTGGGCTGATGGTCAGTTCGATTCACCGTCATATATTGACGGCTCTTCCGGACTGGATATTTTTGTTTCTGATGGTAAAAATAAAAGAGTGCAGAGATTGGATCTTGAGCTCAATCCGATATCGATACTTAAGACCAATCTTTCGGATTTTCCGCCGGATCTGCAGTTCAATACTCCGGTTGCATCGCTTGTTCTTAATTCAAGAGAACTGTATGTCATAGACGGAGACAACAACAGAATATTAATCTACAAAGACGGAAGAAATCCTACGTGTATTTTCGGAGATTATGCATCAGGCAAGGGAAGACTTTCAAGACCTGTTAAAATTTTAAAGGACGGAAATAATTTTATTTATGTTTTTGACAAAGAGCTTAAGACAATATTCAGATTTGACAATCTTGGAAATTACATTAACCGTCTTTCAATTGAAAATCTTGAGTCATTTGCCATTTCAGCGAATACTCTTTATATGTTCAACGGAAAAGAAATTCTTTTATATGATCTTGAAAAAAATTCTGTCACCGGTAAGAAAATCCTTCCCAGTAAAATATCCAAAAAGAAATTCAGGGACATTTTAGTCTTGAACAGCAAAAAGTATTTACTCTTGGAAAAAAATACTTTAAGTTTATGGCAGGAAAATTAAAATGAAAGGAGTTGCAAAATGGCTAGAGGTTTAAACAAAGTGATGCTGATCGGACATCTGGGAAAAGATCCGGAACTTTCATACACACCGAGCGGAACAGCAGTTTGTAAGTTCACGCTAGCTACAAATGAATCTTACAAAGGAGATGACGGTAATCTGGTTGAAAGGACCGAATGGCACAATATCACAGCATGGAGAAAGGTCGCTGAGATTTGTTCACAGTATCTCAAAAAAGGAAGCAAGATTTATCTTGAAGGCAAAATTCAGACTGACAGTTATGAAAAAGACGGCAAGAAGAATTATTTCACCAAGATCGTTATGAATGAAATGGTTATGCTTGATGCTAAGAGCGGCGGTACCGGTGAAAACGGAATATCAGATCCGAAGACTGCTGACGTAAGCGAATCAAAATCTGACGATGATCTTCCTTTTTGAAAAGTAAAAATCAGAAGTTCTTAAGCTTCATGCAGAAGGAGCTTCAGCCTGATTTCATAAACTCACCGGTTTCAGCCTCTAAAAGGTTGAAACCGTTTTTATTATATCGTTTTTAATAAATAACGCTTCCTTTCTGTACCATGACATTTTTGCCGAAGCGCCAGTGGCAGAATTGCGGTAAGACAATACCTGCAAGTACTTTCCCTGTTCAATAAGATCACCTTTACATTCAGAGTTACAGAAATATAATTCAGAGCTTTCTATAGTTTCATAGCAGCATGTTTATTAACATTAATCCTGACTGCATATTAAGATTTTGTCCGGCTTCATGATTTAAAAGTAAAGAGATTAATAAGTAAGTTTTAATTATTCGAAATAATTTTAATTTATAATTTAATTCAGGTTCACTGCTTTGATCTTTGAAGATTATTTTCCGCCACGAATTACACGAATTAACGCTAACTTTATTAACAATTCATTTTTTAAATTCGAGATAATTAGTGAAATTAGTGGCAATTTCTTGTTTTCAGTCATAGAACAGTTCACTTGAGTAATTTAAATTAAATGTAACAATGAATTATCTGGAAAAAAGTGTTTTAATAAATTGTCCCGTAAATACTGTATTTGAATTTCATTCCGATACAAACAATCTCATAAAAATAACTCCGGAATTTATTAAAGTTGATATTTTAAAAATCGATCTGCCATTAAAAAAAGACAGCAGAATTGTATTATCGATCAGGCAATATGGAATAATAAGGACTGTCTGGAAAATCCGAATTTCGCATTTTGAACCATTCAGTCTCATCACAGATACACAGGAAGACGGACCATTCAGAAAATGGATACACAGGCATTGTTTTGAAGAAACCGAAGGGAAGACACTTATGACAGATAAGATAGAATACGAACTGCCGTTCGGTTACCTGGGAAAAGCGGCAAATGCAGTATTAGTAAAGAGAATTATTGAGAAGCAGTTCGAATTCAGACATAAGGCGACAAAAGATTTACTCGAGAGAAAGTAAAATACGCTACAGACTAAACATTAAGCAAGACTGATGAAACTATTATTCAATTTATTTACTTAAGGAGAATGATTATTTTTGTAAAATTTTAAATCAAATAAATGTACAATACAATTATTTACTATCAGAAAGATAATGTTTTAACCATCACACTGAACAGACCGGATGTTTATAATGCTTTCAATGAGGAAATGCTTTCGGAACTGAACGATGCTTTTAAGAAAGCCGGGGAGGATGAAAGCATCAGATGCGTTATTCTTACAGGGGCAGGGAAAGCATTTTGTTCGGGTCAGGATCTGAAAGATTTCAATGAAAAAAAACTCACTTTCAGAGAAGCAATTGATCAGAGATATAATCCTCTGATCAGGAAAATTGCATATCTGCCTAAACCGGTAATATGCGCAATTAACGGAGTGGCTGCCGGCGCGGGGATTTCGCTTTGCCTGGCCTGTGACTACAGGATTGCATCGGAAAGCGCGACTCTTACGGAAGTTTTCATAAATGTCGGTCTTGTACCTGACAGCGGATCAAGTTTCTTTTTACCGAGATTAGTGGGTTATGCCAAAGCTTTCGAAATATGTGTGACAGGTGACAGGATAACTGCAAGAGAAGCAAAGCAGTTTGGTCTTGTGAATAAGGTAGTGTCAAACAGCTTACTGAAAAAATCAGCTGAGTCAACCGCTAAGAACTTTGCTTCAAAACCGACAAAAGCGATCGGAATGATAAAGAGCATTCTTAACAAGTCATTTGAATCATCACTTGATGAAATCCTTGACGAAGAAAGCAGAAATCAGGAAATTGCCGGATCTACGGATGATTTCAGAGAGGGGATCAGTTCATTTCTTGAAAAAAGAAAACCTGTATTCACTGGAAAATGAATAAAGATCCGATTCTATAATTTTCCAAATTAGCAGATAATCTTTACAGTGAATCAGTACAAATTTGAAATTATTAATAAATTTTAAATTCAACGTTTGAACGGATGTGATTTGAATCAAATCTTTGCAGTAATTATTAACTATTAATACAAATTTATATTATTTAGCTTTTAGGCAGGGTATAAAACAACTAAATTTGCGGAATTATGGCAAAACAAGTAAATAAACACAATAGTTATTCACTGATATCTGCAATTTTGCTGTCAGTGACACTGATAACAGCATCAGTTTTTTACAGTTGCGGCGCAAATATCTTTTCTGTAGAAGATGATGTAAACATCGGAAAGGAAATTGAGCAACAGATAAGGGAAGATCAGAAACAGTTTCCGGTAATGCAGGGACATCAGGATATTAAAGATTACGTGAACAGTCTTGGCAAATATGTCCTGGAAAATTCCAATTCAATAAAGTATAAAAATACTTTTCCGTACAAATTTGAAGTTATACACGATGACAGTACTGTTAATGCTTTCTGTATTCCGGGAGGTTACATTTATGTTTACACCGGTTTAATCAAATTTCTTGACAATGAAGCTGCTCTTACAGGCGTGATAGGTCACGAGATAGCCCATGCTGAAAGAAGACATATGACGCAAAGACTGACATCATATTACGGTGTAAGCGTAATAATGAGTTTAGTTCTCGGTAACAATCCGAGTATGCTTGGTGAGATTGCTGCGAATTTGTTCGTAGGACTCGGATTTCTTGCAAACAGCAGATCAGATGAAATAGAAGCTGACAATTATTCGATCAAATACCTTACGGGAACAAAATATTATCCAGGAGCAATAACTTTCTTTTTTGATAAAATAAGAGAAGAGCAGAGATTAAAGGGAGAGACTCCGGGCGATCTTGAAGGATTTCTCTCGACACATCCGCTGCCTGCAGACAGAATAAAAAATGCAAATTTAAAAATAAACAGTATAAAGCCAAAACCGGATCCGACGAAGGGTTTATTCACTGAAAAATATCAGGAAATGAAATCAAAACTTCCCTGATTTATTAATTAAACAAAACCAATAAAAATGAAAGTAATTATTTTAACATTTATCTCAGTATTATTCATGAGTTCTTTTGCAAGATCTCAGAATGCAATTGATATAAATGATGTAAACTACAAATTCAATTTTTCACTTAATTCTGACTGGAACAACAGAAAGACTGAAGAAACAAACAAGCAGGACGCAATATCATATTCATTCGACAAAAAAGACGGTAAGATGGCTTTGATGCTTCTTGCATTCAAGGTTAATGAAGTAAAGAATCTGACGGATTTCATATACACTCTGGAGAAAGATCTGACGCTGAATATTCCAAAAAGAGATGGCGACTATACGGATTTTGATTCAGGGAATTACGACGGCAAGATGGCGGAATATAAAGACGCTGAATTCAGTGAAGTAATATATTTTTACAGGACAAAAATCAACGAAGGAAATAACTATACATATCTGCTGAGATTTATTGTTCCTTCAATGTATTTTAATTCATCCGTACTCAGCGAGATAAAGAAAATATCAGCGAATTTTTCTCCTGTGATTGGACAGTAAAAAATTATTTAATTAGTTTTTATCTGGATGTTCTTAAAAAAGGATTAAACTTTTTTTCAGTCCCGACATCAGTAATTTCAAGGTGTCCGGGATACAATTTATAATCGTTCGAACAGATTTTAAATAATTTATTTTTAACAGAATTCAGAAGGATGTTTACATCTCCTCCCTGAAGATCAGTTCTTCCGATTGAATTTTTGAAGATAAGGTCCCCGCAGAACACAGTTTTGGATTTATCATCAATCATGCAGACACTTCCGGGGGAATGTCCCGGTGTATGAATGAATTTCAACTCAGCACCGTTAATTTTCAGCACAGTGTCTTCCGTAATAAATTGATCTATTGGAGGCGGCGGAGGAAAATCAAGTCCGAAAAATCTTGCCTGTTCATTTACATAAGTTATAAGAAATTCATCATCTTTATGCATGTAAATAGGCACTTTGAAAGCTTCTTTTGCGAAATCATTTCCCAGTATATGATCTATATGACCGTGTGTATTGATGATGTATCGGATGTTTAATCCTTTATCACTGATAAAATTTAGTATTGAATCTTTCTCTGACTGAGAAAAAGCAGCCGGATCAATTATGACGGATTCCTTTGTATCTTCATCATAATAAATATAGCAGTTCATACTGAACGGATTTACCAAAATGCTTTTTACTTTCATTGACATACGGTTATATAAATTGATTTTACTTTATTTTATAAATAATTTACAATTGAAATGATGCCTGAGTCTGATAAAATTAAAATAATTACATCAAACCGTAAAGCTAATTTTGAATATTCAATTTTACACAAATATGAAGCAGGCATCGTCTTATTAGGCACTGAAGTAAAATCCCTGCGCGATTCAAAAGTAAACATTCAGGATTCTTACGGAAGAATTATACGGGACGAAGTGTGGCTGATAAATGCAAGCATTAATGAATATAAATACGGTAACATTAACAATCATGACCCTTTAAGAAACAGAAAGTTACTTTTAAATAAAAGGGAAATCAGAAAGATAAAACAGGAACTTCAGGAAAAAGGACTGACTCTTGTACCTCTGAAAATTTATTTCAGGGGATCAAAGATAAAGATAGAGTTAGGCATTGCAAAAGGAAAAAAATTGTACGATAAAAGAGAATCAATAAAAAAACGGGATACGGAAAGGAAGTTGAGCAGATTATAATGTTTGCAAGCGTAAAAGAACAAATGGATTTCATCAGGAAAGGGACAGTTGAAATAATCCCGGAAGATGAACTTGCAGCGAAACTGCAAAAATCCCTGAAGGAAAATAAACCCCTGAATATAAAGCTTGGATGTGATCCTTCAAGACCGGATCTGCATATAGGACATTCGGTTGTATTAAATAAACTCAGACAATTTCAGGATCTGGGACATAATGCTATTCTTATCGTCGGAGATTATACTGCAATGATAGGTGATCCGTCCGGAAAAAAGAAGACCAGACCGCAGCTTACCTTCGAAGAGACAAAATTATACGGCGAAACATATTTTAAACAGGCAGGCAAAATACTTGATCTTACCAAAGCAAAAATTCTTTATAATTCTGAATGGCTTGGAAAAATTGATCTTCAGAGACTGATTGTCATTCTGGGAAAATTCACTGTTCAGAGAATACTCGAAAGAGATGACTTTACAAACAGACTTAAAGAGCAGACTGAAATATCATTGCATGAACTTCTTTATCCCATAATGCAGGGCTATGATTCCTATGCCATTGATGCTGACGTCGAGCTCGGAGGCACGGATCAGAAATTCAATAATCTGGTCGGAAGGGATATGCAGAAAAAATTCGCAAAAGATCAGCAGGTTGTGATCACTATGCCGTTGCTTGAAGGTACGGACGGATTTGAAAAAATGAGCAAATCTCTTGATAATGCTATCGGAATAACGGAAGAGCCCAAAAATATTTTCGGAAAGACAATGAGCATTCCGGATACTCTTATCTATAAATATTTTGAACTTTGCACGAAAATAAATGGTGAAGAACTCAGGCAGATCAAGCTGGATCTTGAAGAAGGTAAGGTAAATCCAAGAGATCTGAAAAGAAAACTCGGACATGAAATTGTGAAAATGTATTACGACAATGATACTGCTGATAAGACGATTGAAGAGTTTGACAAAGTTTTTATCAAAAAGGAAGTCCCTGATGAAATTCCCGAGCAGACAATTAACGAAGACAATATGAAGCTTACTGAACTTCTGACATTCACAAAACTTACGGATTCCAACAGTAACGCCAGAAGACTTATAGAACAGGGAGCTGTCAGCATAAACGGAAAGAAAGTCACCGATGTCAATATAATTCAGGACATCATAAACGGAATGATTATAAAAGTCGGTAAGAGAAAATTCCTGAAAGTTTTGAAGTAATATTTTTTATAATTTAAAATAAACGGGGTAAGACAATTGTTTAAACCAACAAAGTTATTTTTCACAAAAGGCGTAGGAAGGCATAAGGATTATCTGCAGTCATTTGAACTGGCGTTAAGGCAGGCAGGAATAGAGAAGTGCAACATTGTCACAGTTTCAAGTATTTTTCCGGGAGGATGCAAGAGACTTACTATGGAGCAGGGCAGGGCATTGCTTGAGCCGGGACAGATTACATTCTGCGTCATGGCAAGAAATTTTACCAATGAACCTAACAGGCTGATTGCTTCTTCTATCGGTGTGGCGCTTCCTTCGGATGACAGTCATTACGGATATATTTCAGAACACCATCCTTTCGGTGAACCTGAAAAAGTGGCAGGAGAATACGCAGAGGATCTGGCAGCAACAATGCTTGCCACAACTCTGGGAGTTGAGTTTGATTCTGAAACTGCATGGAACGAAAGAGAAAATGTCTATAAACAAAGCGGCAAGATCATTAAAACTTTTAATATTACACAATCCGCTGAAGGAGATAAGAACGGATTGTGGACAACTGTAATCTCATGTGTGGTTTTTCTGCCATAAGTTCTTAATTTAAAATTATGTTAATGTCGAAAAAATTGATTCTTGGATTAGTATTCGGTATTGCGGCGGGGACTGCTGCTGCATTCCTTATAAGATTCAGAAATGAAAACAGTTTAATTCCTGATGATAACGGAGATGATGAAAATGATCTGCTCGATAAAGCAAACAATTATTTGCTTCTTGCTAAGAACAAGGTTGAGGAAATGGTTAAAAAAGCTGAGACAGAATCAATGTCTTTGCTTGACGAGGCGGGAAATATCCTGTCCAGAGTAAAAGACAGTACTGCCAGAGTACACAGCAGCGAAGGTGAAGAAATATACAGTGACATGGAAAAGACCAAAAAAGAAATTGAAGAAATTATAGATAACTTCAGGAAAAAACTTTAAATTTTTAATTGTATTTTAAACAGGGTTAGATTTTAAATTAAATAGTGAGATTTCAAATTGAAGGAAAGAATTTATGTATAAAATGTTACTGCGAAGTTGTAAACTTGTAATGTTAACAACTGTGTTTTTTGTCATACTTACAGGTCTGGCAATGGTAGCTTATCCGGGAGGTTCGAAGTTTGACAGAAGTGCGGTTCATTATGACATTTTTAAGAATTTCTTCAGTGATCTCGGTACGACTATTACTTATTCAGGAAGACAAAATACTTTATCAAATTTTTTATTTATTACCGCACTCGGCTCGACCGGTCTGGTTATGATTTATTTTTCAACGATCTGGAGAGCTATTGATATAGATAGTCATGAACATAAATTACTTGGTCTTTTAAGTAAAATGTTCCTTATAATAAGCGGAGGCAGTTTTATTTGTATTGCCTTTACTCCCCTTAATAAATTTTCTGATATGCATCTGATTTTTTTTAAACTGGCTTTCGGCTTTTTACTTGCCTGGACTGTTATTATCATTTATTTGCAATTCAGTAACCATAAAATGCGCGGACTTGTAACTGTAAATTTAATTTTTGCATTATTGCTGGCAGGTTATGAAGGTTTGTTAATATTTACTTCCGGTTTCGGTTCGGAGGAAGGTATTGAGTTTCAGGCAGTGTCCCAGAAAATTATTGTTTATTTATTCATTATAAATCTCTTCATTCAGGCTTTCGGTATCAAGCGATTTTTACGAAGCGCGGATTTCAGAAGAAAAGGTCTGAAAAATTTTTATGTTTAATTATCATCAACTTTAAGTATTTGTATTGCATAATTGAAATTCAATTCTTCAGCTCATTACAGACTTATATTTTCCGAAATACTTCACTGAATTTTCATCTTTCCCGATTCATTGTTTTTATAATAACGTTAACAAATTATGATCAAAATTAATATTCTGGATCAGTCGCCTGTGGTAACGGGAAATACTCATTCAGAAGCAGTAAATCAGACTATTGACCTTGCGAAATTCGGAGATGAAAACGGTTATCACAGATTCTGGGCTGCCGAACATCATAACACAAAGTCATTCGCTTCGGCTTCACCTGAAATCCTGATCTCAGCAATTGCTTCATCTACAAAAAAGATCAGAATCGGTTCGGGGGGAGTTTTGATCAGTCATTACAGTCCGTACAAAATAGCCGAACAGTTCAACCTTCTTGAAAGTATTTATCCTGGAAGGATAGATCTCGGAATTGGGCGGGCTCCCGGCGGCGATGCAAAAGTAATGAAAGCAATGAGGAGTCTGAGCGAGAATGCATTCGATAAAATAATCGAACTGATAAATCTGCTCAGGTTTAATTCTGAAAATAAAAATTATAATAATTTAACTGCTGTCCCTTCAGTATCAGGAATTCCTGAGATATGGATTCTGGGAACCAGTCCTGAAAGCGCTTTATTTGCAGCAAAGCACGGATTAAGATATGCTTTCGGCAGTTTTATTAATGATGAATTTATGCTTCAGTGTTTTCAGATTTATTATCAGAATTTTCAGCCATCAGTATTTTTAAAAAAACCGTATCTGAATCTTGCCGTATTTGCAGTTTGCGCTGACAGTGAATCTGAAGCTCAAAAATTATCAAAATGTTCAGAGTACTGGCTTGTAAAAACCTTTCTCAAAAATGAGAATATTGAATTTCCGGACGAAGAAACTGCCATGAATTACAAGTTCAGCGTTGAAGAAAAAATGGTTATTGAATTCAGGCGCAGATCGGCTTTTATTGGTGATGCTGATACTGTTTCAAAAAGAATGACGGAATTTGTAAAAAAATACGCAGTTCAGGAACTTACAATCGTTACAATTGTTTCGGATCACGTGAAAAGAAAAAATTCCTACCGTCTTATTGCTGAAAGAATGAATAATGCGCATTAAGTTGCGAAATTAAATCTAAATATTGATATCCATCCGGTTTTGAATTTAGTTTACAGTAAATAAATTTTATATTTATCTATTAATCAAATCAAACAAATCACAAATCTTTATGTCAATCTCAATGTCAGTTTTAAATGAACAGGATAAATTTGTCAACAGGCATATCGGACCCGATCAAACACAGGTAAAAGAAATGCTGGAAGTGATCGGTGTAACTTCACTTGATAAACTGATCGATGAAACAATTCCATCTAAGATCAGACTCAAAAACAACTTATGCCTTGATGATGCTTTAAGCGAGAATAAATTTCTGGAGCATCTCAAAGCAGTCGCTGAAAAAAATAAGATCTATAAGTCATACATAGGAATGGGTTATTATCCCACGATCACTCCTCAGGTAATTTTAAGAAATGTTCTTGAAAATCCGGGCTGGTATACTCAGTATACGCCTTATCAGGCGGAAATATCCCAGGGAAGACTTGAAGCCCTTCTGAATTATCAGACGATGATATGCGATCTTACGGCAATGGACATAGCTAATGCTTCTTTGCTTGATGAAGGAACAGCAGCAGCCGAAGCAATGCTTATGTTTTTTCATTCGCGGAGCGGCGGAAAGAAAAATTCCGGTTCCATCTTTGTTTCAAAGGACTGCTTTCCGCAGACAATTGATATTATAAAAACAAGAGCAAATCCGCTCGGTATAAAAGTAATTATCGGAGATCACAGAAATGCAGATCTTAATAATGAAGTATTCGCAGTTATAGTTCAATATCCTTCTGCTGACGGTGAGATATACGATTTCAGAAATTTGTTTGAAGAAGCTCAGAATAAAGAAATTAACACTATAGTAGCAGCTGATCTTATGAGTCTTATTCTTCTGACTCCTCCGGGAGAATTCGGGGCAGACTGCGTTGTCGGATCCACTCAGAGGTTCGGAGTTCCCATGGGATACGGAGGTCCCCATGCAGCTTATTTCGCTACAAAAGATAAATTTAAAAGACAGATCCCGGGCAGAATAATCGGAATATCAGTTGATGTTCAGGGAAATAAAGCCTACAGAATGGCATTGCAGACAAGAGAGCAGCATATAAAAAGAGAAAAAGCCACAAGCAATATCTGCACTGCACAGGTTCTCCTCGCCATCACCGCCGGTATGTATGCAGTTTATCATGGTCCTGAAGGATTAAAGTCAATTGCCGAAAAAATTTATTTTCTGACGAACCTCCTGAATGACGGATTAACAGAACTCGGATATGTTCAGGTCAATAAAAATTACTTCGATACTCTTAAGGTGGAATTAGACAAAGTAAAACTAAACTCACTTAAGAAATTATCAGAAGACGCGGGAATAAATTTCAGATATTTTGAAAATGCAGTCGGGATATCAGTCAGCGAAATCACAGAAACTGATGATATTAAAAATATTATCTCACTGTTTGAGAAATTAGACACAGATAAAAATTGTGATATCGAAAGTTTATTAAATAATTTGACAATTAATGTGCCGGATGAATTTAAAAGGCACAGTAAATATCTTACACATCCTGTTTTTAACTCATATCATTCTGAAACTGAAATGCTGAGATATCTTAAAAATCTCGAGAATAAGGATCTTTCACTTACAACTTCAATGATTCCTCTCGGTTCCTGCACTATGAAGCTAAATGCATCTGTCGAAATGGCCGGAATGACCTGGCCGGAATTCGGTAACATTCATCCGTTTGTTCCTCTTGATCAGGCAGAAGGCTATACTCAGATTATAAGTGAACTCTCAGAAGATCTGAAAGAGATCACGGGATTTCAGGGAATATCTTTACAGCCAAATGCCGGAGCTCAGGGAGAGTATACAGGTTTAATGGTTATAAGGCAGTATCATATTGACAGAGGGGACATTCACAGAAACATCTGTCTCATTCCTTCATCAGCACACGGTACTAATCCTGCAAGTGCTGTAATGGCAGGAATGAAGGTAGTGGTTGTCGGCAGCGATCCTTCCGGTAATATTGATATGGAAGATCTGAAGAAAAAAGCAGAGCAGTATAAAGATTCGCTCGCTGCTCTTATGGTAACATATCCTTCCACTCACGGAATTTATGAGGAAACAATACAGGACATCTGCGGAATTATTCATAAATACGGCGGGCAGGTCTATATGGACGGTGCAAATATGAATGCACAGGTCGGAATTACCAGCCCGGCAATGATCGGTGCCGATGTTTGCCATCTGAATCTTCATAAGACATTCTGCATTCCTCACGGAGGCGGTGGACCTGGAATGGGTCCTATAGGAGTTGCATCTCATCTGATACCTTTTCTTCCCTCACATCCCGTAATAAATACAGGCGGTGAAAAATCAATAACAGCAGTTTCAGCCGCTCCCTGGGGAAGTCCGAGTATTCTGGTTATTTCCTATGCTTATATTAAACTGATGGGAGAAGAAGGATTGAAAAGAGCTACTGAAATTGCAATACTTAATGCAAACTATATAAAGGAAAAACTTAAAGATGATTTTAAGACACTTTATGAAGGTAAAGAAGGAAGGGTAGCGCATGAGCTGATATTTGATATGAGAAGTTTCAAGACTTCAGCAAAAGTTGAAGTTGAAGACATTGCAAAAAGACTTATGGATTATAATTTCCACGCACCGACAGTTTCTTTTCCTGTGCCGGGTACTTTGATGGTCGAACCGACAGAAAGCGAAAGTAAAAAGGAATTAGACAGATTCTGCCTGGCAATGAAACTTATTCGCGAAGAAATCAGGGAGATAGAATCAGGTGAAGCAGATGTTCTGGATAATGTTTTAAAAAATGCCCCACATACATTTCAGAGTATTGTATCCGAAGTGTGGAATCATCCTTATTCAAGAGAGAAAGCTGTATTTCCTCTGGTCTCGGAAGGTATAAATAAATTCTGGCCTTCAGTTGCAAGAATTGATAACGCATACGGAGACAGACATCTTGTCTGCAGTTGTAATCCGGTAAGTGATTATGCTGAGGAAAATGTTCATTAAAACTGCATTATAAATAGTATTTCAAGTACATTTAAAAATATTTTTTAAATGCAATAAGTAATTTTAATAATGAATTTGTTTTTACTGAATACTGTATGTTTATATTTTTAATTATTTAAATATTGCTTAATTTACACTCAAAAATTTATTAACAAAACTAAATATATGCTTACAGAAGAAAAATTCATAAGTGAAGTAAATTCAGCAATTGAGAAAAAAAGTCTGCTTAAACATCCCTTTTATCAGAAATGGAATGAAGGTACGCTTACTAAAAAAGAACTTCAGGAATATGCAAAGCAGTATTATCATTTTGTAAAGCATTTCCCGAGATTCGTAAGTTGTGTTCATTCTAACTGTGAAGATGTAAGAACAAGAAAGATCCTTCTTGAAAATCTTGCTGATGAGGAAGGATTCAAAACCGGAATCGAAGATCATCCGAGGCTGTGGATTAATTTTGCTGAAAGTCTGGGATTGTCGGAAGATGAAGTTAAAAACGCCAGGCCGATCAGGGAAGTGGAGGATCTTGTGGACGGCATGTATGAACTTACACGATCACCTGAATTTACTCTCGGGCTCGCTTCGCTTTACGCTTATGAATCACAGGTGCCGGAAATTTCAAGAACTAAAATTGACGGACTGAAAAAATATTATGGTATTGATTCGGATAAAGCTATTGAATTTTTCACTGTTCATGAAGAAGCTGATGTGTATCACTCCAAGGATGAAATGGATATTATGGTAAAAAACAATCTCTCGCTCGAAGATCAGAAAAGACTTATAAATACAGTTGATGAATCAGCAACTCTTATGTGGAATTTTCTTGACGGAGTTTATAAAAATTATTGTGTGAATTAGTTTTATGATCCGGATTTCATAAAGGGAATGATTCCATTGGAATTATTCCCTTATTTTTTTTTATTAAAAGCAGCCGAATGTCTGTTAAAGAAATATTAAGTAATGCTAAAACTATTGCTGTTATAGGGTTTTCTGATAATCCTTCAAGACCTTCAAACAGGATCGGCAGATACCTTGTGTCAAATAAATATACTGTTTACGGTGTGAATCCTAAACTTGAAGGGAAAATAACAGACTCAATTTACAGTTACGGCTCGCTTTCCGATATTCCGTTTAAGATTGACATTGTTAATATATTCAGAAGATCTGAGATTCTGACCGGGATAGTAAATGAAGTATTATTGCTCAAGGAAAAACCTGAACTTATATGGGCTCAGCAGGGTGTCATGGATTCCAAAGCAAAAAAGCTTGCTGAAGAAAACGATCTGATGTTCGTTGAAAATAAATGCATTATGAGTGAACATCTAAGATTATTCTCGTAAAACTATAAATTTTTACTGATTGAAAAATAATTCAGGATTGAAAATAGTTTATCAGATTTTATCATTTCTGATACCATTCATAATATATCTTTCTACACTTGCGCCGACGGTGACTTTTATTGATTCGGGAGAACTGGCTGCTGTCGCGTCAAAACTCGGTGTCGCACATCCAACCGGTTATCCTTTATTCACTGTGCTTGGCAATATATTCACTAAACTTCCGTTCGGAGATGAAGTTTACAGGCTTAATTTTATGTGCGCAGTGATTTCTTCGGCTGCATTGTTTATGTTCTTTAATCTGCTCGTTTTTATTATGAAGTTTCAGAGATTTGAGGGAGAACCTGTTAACGAAATTTATAAATTTAGTGATAATACAGTATTCAATATTTCTCTGGCTTCAGTATTGATCCTTGCTTTCTCAAAGACATTCTGGGATACTGCCAATGCGATTGAGGTATACTCTCTTCATACTTTTTTTCTTGTCACGAATATTTATCTTTTTCTGAAAGCAAACAGTTTGAACACAAAAGAAAAGACTCCTGAACTGCAAAATGAAAAGCCGTGGATACTGTTTGCTTTTATTCTCGGATTAAGTTTCACAAACCATTTGTCCACAATTTTCCTGTCGGTCGGATTTCTGTATCTGTATTTTGCTGTGAATGGTTTCGGAAAAATTTCCTTTATGAGAATATTATATCTTTCTGTTCCTTTTTTGCTCGGATACTCATTTTATTTTTACCTTTTTGTCAGAGCCGAAAATCCTGTACTGAGCTGGGGATATCCTCATAACTTTGAAAATTTCTGGAGGCATTTCAGCGGAAAGCAATTCAGCGTCTGGATGTTTTCATCAGTAGAAAATGCAGGAAAGCAGTTCTCTTATTTTACAAAGAATTATCCCTCTGAGTTTTTCTACTTGCCTTTGCTGATTGCCATACCCGGAATTTATGAACTGAATAAAAAAAGCAGAAAACTTTTTATGTTTACATTGTTGTTGTTCGTGTTCTGTATTCTTTATGCCATAAACTATGATATTTATGACATTGATTCGTATTTTCTTCTGGCATTTATTGTAACCGCAATCTGGATCTCTTTCGGATTCGTTTTCTTTGCTAAAAAAATAAAAAGCAATATCGCGCAGATAAGTTTTGCTTTTATTCTTATTGCGCTTGTTCCTCTTTTCCAGAATTTTTCTAAAGTAGATGAAAGTAAAAATTATTTTGTAAAAGATTTTACAATGAATGTATTCCGCTCTGCTCCTCAGAATTCTATCATACTTTCGTCTCAATGGGATTTCTGGCTTTCTTCATCAATTTATCAGCAGTATGTCAAAAACATAAGAACTGATCTGGTTATTATTGATAAAGAACTCCTCAGGAAAAGCTGGTATATGCATCACATTAAAATTCATTATCCCGAAATTTATAACAAAAGCAGGATTGAGTTTGAAAATTATCTGACAGAGCTGATTAAATTTGAGAATAATACGGTTCACTATACTAACCCGAAAACTGAAGCTGACAGGCAGGATCTGCTGAAAATTCAGACATCTTTTCTCAACCTGCTTAACAGTCTTGTGGATAAAAATTACGATGAAAGAAATTTCTTTACTACATTTGAAATAGAGCAGGAAAAAAATGAAAGATTCGGAAAAGACTATGCGAGAGTTCCGCAGGGACTTCTGATCAGGTATAGTAAAGCTAAAACTTATGAAGAGATACCCGAAACACAGTTTGATTTTACCGTTACCGATATTGATGATTATCATCATACCTTTCTGATGAACGCATATTATAACTCCTATCTTTCAAGGGCAAATTATTTAATGAATTATTCAAAACTGAATGAAGCTGAAGCTCTTATAAACAAAGCCATTGAGATAAAGCCAAATGCTCCCGATGCTAAACAGCTTTTGCAGAAAGTAAGTCAGCTCAGATCTTTGTCTAAATAAGCATTGAATTATGAAAGTATTGTTTGCATGTATTTTGTTATTTAATGTATCATTCGGTTTCACTTCTGCAGAGGTAAATCAGGATTCACTGAATGCAAACAGAGATTCATCATCCTTTCTGAATAATATTTATATTGACAAGATTATCATAGCAGGAAATGAAAAGACGAAGGAAGAAATCATACTGAGGGAATTGTCAGTGAAAGAAAACTCGAAACTCGATTTAAAGAAGCTTGAGAAAGACATTGAAAAATTATATAAACTGGGACTGTTTAATAAAGTTGATTTTATTCCTCTTCAGTCCGGTTCGCAGGATAAGATCAATCTGATGATACTTGTGGAAGAAAGATTTTATATACTGCCGGTCCCTCAGGGAGGATTCCGGAACGGTGAATTGTCTAAGTTCTGGGCAGGAATAAATCTGGTGTGGAATAATTTCAGAGGCAGAAATGAAACTGCGGCTCTGAATTTCGGCATTGGCTATGAACCTTTTGTGAAACTGAGTTATTTTGTGCCCTGGATAGGGGAGAAAGCGCATTTTTTTTCAACCGTATCTGCAGGTTACTCTAAAACTTATAACAGAAGTCTGGAAGCTCTGAGAGATACTACTTCATCAGCTCTGCCTGAGGATGAAAATAATTTTGTCAATCATAACTTTAAAGTCTCTTACAGCCTGGGGAAATATTTTTCGGAATATTTTTCGTTAAGATCAGAACTTTCATACAGAATACTTGATCAATCAAAATATTTTCCGGGAAGTACGGTTTCATCTGACGGAAAAGATAACTTTATGACTTTTGGAGTAATCGGTAAATATGACAGCAGGAATTCAACTGAATATACATTATCCGGATTTTTATTTTCTCTTGAGTACGAAAAGTACGGATTCGGAAAACTTTTTGATTTTAACAGAATAAATACTGAAGCCAGGATGTTTTTTCCGATAACCATAAAAGGAGATTTCAAAATTACTTTTGCGTCATATTTTAATTCTGCAATTTCATTCGGAGGAACGATACCGTCATATCTGAATGAATTTTACGGTTATGATAAAATTATCAGAGGTTATAAAAAAACGGTTTTGGAAGGTGAAAATCGTGCCGGATTATTTAATGAAGTCCGGGTTCCGCTTATAAATCCTTTTTATGTAAAAGGGAGTTCGCTTCCCTTAGCAAAAAATATAGGAATGCTTAAAAAACTGAATTATAAATTCGGACTTTATCTCACTTTATTCTTTGATGCCGGCGGAGTCTGGAATAAGACTGATAATTTTTTCAAAACAAAATTCAGGAACGGATTCGGCTCCGGTCTTAATTTCATTCTGCCTTTCGGATTTACAGGCAGGACGGATCTGGCTTTCAGAAAAGAGGATAAGAGATTTGTTCCACAGGTAATTTTTGATTTGGAAGCATCATTTTAAATTATCCTGATGGAATACTATTACATATCAAAAGACAATATTAATACTGAAACAAATGTAATCATTATTGAAGGAGACGATTTTAAACATCTTTCAAAAGTATTAAGAAAAAAGACAGGTGATTATGTAATTGTAACTGACGGTGAACTGAATATTTATAAATGCAGAATCATCTCCAATGATATGAAAAAAATTATCTGCAGAATTGAAAGCCGGCAATACAATTTGTATGAACCAGGGATCAGTCTTAACCTGTTTATTGCTCCGTTGAAGAATGTTTCACGATTCGAATTTGCCGTTGAAAAAGCAGTTGAACTTGGGGTGAAGTCAATTCAGCCGGTTATGACAGAGCATACAGTAATTAAAAGCAAGTTCAGCAACATAAAGATGGAGAGAATAAGCAATATTATAAAAAGAGCTACCGGGCAATCTCAGAGATGTTTTCTTCCGGAGTTCAGAAATATTGTTTCATTTTCAGAAATGCTGAGCCTCACTGAAAATAAAAACAATAAAATCGTAATGTATGAATTTTCAGATGACAGACAAAATGTCATCAGTGATAAGATTTCAAATGAATACCATCTTATGATTGGTCCTGAAGGCGGATTTTCCAAAGAAGAAGTAAATAAGTTAACAAATACCGGTTGGATATTAAAATCGCTAGGAGAAAGAAAACTCCGCGCTGAAACGGCAGCAATTGTTTCAGTTTATAAACTTATATTAAATTTAACAATTAAATAAATCTATGAAAATAAAAAAATTACAAATTGCCCTTCTTGTATTTCTTTTATCCAACTCATTGGTAAATGCACAGTTTGATAAGCCTCAGCTCCAGCTCGGTGCAGGATTAAACAATCCCTATGACGATCTTAAAGGTGATTATCTTGAAACAGGAATACTTGGCTCTAATTATGTGCTTATGGTAAATTCTAATCTGATGACAAACAATTACGGCGGGAAAAACGGATTAAGTTTTTTCGGGAAAGGCAAAATCAATTTCGATAAATATTCTACTATAAGAGGAGTATTTGGATTAAGCTATAATGCTTTCAATACATTTGAATCGGCTAAAAACGGAAATATTGGAGTTCAGATTATCAATATAAATAATGAGCTTGACACAGTTCTGACAAGTGTAACATATGATTATAACTTCAGTGCTTTTAGTATCGGATTCGGACTGGAACTTGCACCTACTTCATTCACAGGATTGTTCAGTCCTTATTTCGGAGCGAATTTTAATGCGAATATTCTGGGAGGTGAATTGTCAAGAACCGAAAACAGGTTTGACAGTGTAAAAGTGTCTTTTTCTGATCTAAGACTCGGAGTCAGTTTCGATGCAGGCGTAGAAGCTAAAGTCAGCAGGGGAATCGGTCTTGCAATTGGTCTCAGATATGATCTGGGAAATTTATTACTGAAAAATACAAATGCATCAATTGCAGATGCAGTCGAATACGGCAAAAGAAGCGGATCACTTAACGATGAGCAGGGAAGATTTTATTCTGCTGTTTACGGACCTGTTCTCACATCAGTCAGAAGGGAAGTGGCATCAAAGGAAAAGAAAATAAACTGGGGGACTGCTTACATTGGTCTGAATATAGATCTGTTTTCACCCCCTTCAGTAAAAAAACCAAAAACAGGGAAAACAAATAAATGAATTTTACTATACATAATTATATTTTAGCTTTTAATAAAAAATCTGTTTGATTAATTACAGAATAATACCAGTATTAATAGTAATGTTTCTGATTTCAGAATATTCTTACGCGCAGAATTCACCTTTGCTTAATTTATCCATTGGTATCGCTTTACCTGTTCAGGATCTGGACGGAGAATTGGTTTCAACGGGAGATTCCGGCGTTTCACTTATCAGCAGGGATTTTATCAAAAACAATTATGCGAATTCTTCCGGTGTTACTTTCGCCGGTACGCTTAAAATTCCAATAGGAAAGCAAGGATATTTCAGAGGAAGATTGTCCGGAAGTTATACAAGTTTCAATTTATTCCGGAAAAGTTTTTTTGGCACTACCATACAGAATAATGTATTAGTACCTGTATCTTTTGACAGCAGATTTACAGTAACAGGAATGGGAATTGGTTTTGAGATAAATCCTTTTCCTGAATCCCGGATCAGGCCGTTTATTTTTTCGGATATTACTTTGAATCTTTTAAGCATGTCTCTTATCAGGAATAACAATCTCACATCGCTTTTTAATGATACATTCAGAATGGGAGTGATGCCCGGAGCAGGGATTTCCATTCAGATTGACAAGGAATACAGTTTCGTGTTCGGAGGAAGTTATCATTTTGGAAATTTGTTTTTTAAAAGCGTCAGCTCCAGTTTTGTAGACAGGATTGTTTTTGAAAGAGAAGGTATTCCGATCAATGACAAAGAAGGATTATTTTATTCAAACCTTTCAGACCCTGATTCATATCCCCGTCAGGTTTCAGGAAAATCAAAAAGTACAGACTGGTGGAATCTTGTAATAGGAATAAATATTAAACTGGGGAAATAAACTTTAATTTACACTTAAAAAATAATTTAAAAACTAAACTAAACTCTATGAAATCAAAATGTTTTTTTCAATTTCTGTTGTTTCCTGTATTTGTATTCACATTTGCTGTTTTGTTTATAAGCTGCAGCAAAGAACAGAAGACTGCTCCTTTAACGGAAAAGAAAGCTGATACTTTAAATAAGACTGAGGGTTCTGTTAATTCAGCCGGTAAGCAATTATTTTATATGAAATCGAAAGAGAATAATATAGCCTGCGCAGACTGTCACGGCGACGGCTCTAACTCTGCAAACCCTCTGACAAAGTATTTCTCGGATATCACAGCAGCTGATAAAAGAACTTCAACTTATCACGGAAAATTTACCGGAGCGGAAGTTGCCAAAAATGCAGGAGGAGCAACGGTCTGCTGGGAATCCTATCTGAAAATGAAAACACCGCTTACAGAAGATCAGATCAAATCCCTGAATGAATATTATTCTTCACTTAAATCTTCTTCTTCAGTTTCTGAAATGAAATATGAAACAATTTCATTGCCTGTTAAAGACAAAGCTAAGCTGAAAGAAGATCAGAAAATTGTAATGGGACTGAAAGGTGATCCCGTAAAAGGGGAAGCGGATTTTAAAAATTCATGCGCATTCTGTCATGGAGAAAATTCGACAATTAAAAAAGTACCATCTCTGTTTGATGAATTTGACGGAAATGTAAAATCAATTACTTATAATGTGAGATTTGGAGACGGGGCTATGCCTTTTTACAAAAAATCAGTCTTAAGTGATCAGGAAATAGCCGACATTGCAGCTTACATTCTGAAAAAAAACGGAAAGTAAAAATTCCGGTACAAACAGAAACAGGTAGCAATTTTAATTTTGCTACCTGTTTTTTTATTCTGAATTTTTATATTTCAGGCAAACAGAAGGTAAACAATAATAATAATTACTCCTGCAACTGATACTGTCGTATAATCCTGAACAATTCCGGTCTGCAATTTTCTCCAGTCGAAACTTATATTAGAAATATATTTTGAAATACCGTTTACGGCTCCGTCAATTAATTTAATATCCAATATTTTCCATAAATAGTTTTCAGAAGTTTTTTGAACCGGATTTACTACAACAGCATCATAAACTTCATCAACATAATATTTATTTTCCAGAACTTTTCCAAAGCCTGTTTCAGGCTCGAATTTATCCTGCTGGGAGAATTTGCGGAATGAATAAATGATTGAAGCTGATGCAACGGCTACAGATAAAACTACGAGTAATAATTCCACGCCAGTTGAGTGTTCACTTTCCGGATGAATTGTAGAAAGTACATTCTGTGCATTTTTAAAAACCGGTTCAAGCCAGTGTTCAAGTATATTTGGAAAACCTGTAAAATGAGGAAGTCCTATAAAGCCTCCGACTATTGAGAGAACCGCAAGAATAACAAGCGGAATAGTCATAGTAGAAGGAGATTCATGGGGATGAACATTTTGATTGTATCTCGGCTTACCGTAAAAAGTAAGAGCTATTAACCTGAACATATAAAAAGCAGTTATTGCAGCTGTTATTAAGCCGACAACATAAAAGGGGATCCCGAAATTAGTAAATGTCTTATACAATATTTCATCTTTACTGAAAAATCCGGATAAAGGAGGTATTCCGGAAATAGCCAGTGAACCAATGAAAAAAGTAATGAAAGTAATCTTCATTTTACATTTTAAACCGCCCATTTTTGTAATGTCCTGTTCATCATGCATTCCGTGAATCACAGACCCGCTTCCCAAAAACAGTAAAGCTTTAAAAAAAGCATGAGTTATAAGATGAAAGATTGCAACCCAGTAAGCACCTGTTCCTAGTGCCATGAACATGAAACCTAACTGAGATACAGTAGAATAAGCAAGAATTTTCTTAATGTCATTTTGCTTTAAAGCTATTGTTCCAGCCATTACTGCAGTGAGCAGCCCAATTATAAATACAATGCTTAAAGCGACAGGGGAGAGTGCATAAAGCAGGGAAGTTCTCGCAACAAGATAAACTCCGGCAGTTACCATTGTAGCTGCATGAATAAGAGCAGAGACAGGTGTAGGACCTGCCATAGCATCTGGTAACCAGACAAAAAGAGGTATCTGTGCCGATTTACCTGTTGCTCCCAAAAACAATAATAAGGCAATTATAAGTAAAAGAGGCTCGCCAACCTGATAAGCAGCTAATCCCTCTAGAAATTTGGAAATTTCCAGAGTATTAAAATTCGTAAAAATAAAGAACATTGCAACCATAAATCCGAAATCACCGATTCTGTTTACAATAAATGCTTTTTTTGCTGCGTCACCTGTAAATTTCTTATCATACCAGAATCCGATGAGGAAATATGAACATAATCCTACACCTTCCCAGCCAAGAAAAACAAGAAGAAAATTATCCGCCAGAATTAAATTAAGCATTGCGAAGATAAAGAGATTCATATAAGAAAAAAACTTTCCGAATCCCGGATCTCCATGCATGTATCCTATTGAATAAAAGTGTATGATAGATCCAATACCCGTAACCACCAATACAAGTGAAATGGAAAGCGGGTCAATAAGGTATGAATAATTTACACTGAATGATCCTGCAGTAATCCAGTTGAAATATGTAATGAATATTTTTCTCGACTCCGGTTCCAAAGAAGACAGCTCAAATAAAGTAAATACTCCGATCAAAAATGGAATAAAAACGGCTAGTGTGGAGATAGCTCCTATTAGTTTTTCATTTTTGAGTTTTTTTCCGAAAAAGCCGTTGATCAGAAATCCCAGTAATGGGAGGAGAGTTACGAGGTAAAATGAATTTATCATTTAAGCAATAAATTAGAATTCAAATAAAATGGATAGATTACCATTTGAGAATGTTTATTTCGTCTATATTTACGGATTCTTTATTTCGGAATAAAGCTATAACAATTGCCAAACCTACAGCCGCTTCTGCCGCTGCAACTGTCATAACTATAAACACGAAGATTTGACCGTTTATATTTCCAAGAAAGGAAGAAAAGGCTACAAATGTTAAATTAATGGCGTTGAGCATAAGTTCAATGCACATTAATATTATTATGGCATTTCTTCTGATTAAAACACCTGCGACTCCAATACTGAATAGCAGCGCACTTGTAATAAGATAAAAATTAATATCAATCATGGTTCAAAATAAAAATTTTATTACTCAAAAAAAATATATAATAACAGTATTAAAGTCTTTAGTAAGTTTCTCTCTAAATAAGCAACAGAGGTCTCTTAATTTGAGAATAAATTCTCGGAAATTAAATTTAACATTAACAAATAATTATTTTCTTTATAAATATAAAAATGCTTAAGCTGCAAATAGTAAAGATATACAATTTCATATATTGATCAAATTGTCAGAAGTCAGCTTGTTGACAACTGAAAGGGGAACATTATTCAAACAGTATTCCGGAAAGCACAATAATATAACACTACAACTTTACATAATATATATTATATAACGGTTTATTGCGTGGGTTTTGCAGGTTTGTGGATTCTCGACAACAGTTTCAGGGCTTTCTTGTAGTTTGATAATCCTGTAATTTCTTTGATATTAAATAAGACCTCTTTTATAAATTTTATCTCAGCGCCAAGATGAATACATCCTTTAAGATGTGAGTGTAATTGAAATTCAAAATATCTTGAAGTTAAAGCTGATATAGTTACAAATTCTCTTTCGTACAAGCTCAAATCCGGTCTGCTCATAACTTTGCCATATCCTTCAAGAATCATCCATTCTTTCATCTCCGGGCTTAGCATGGTCATATTTTCCATTAATTTCCTGTAATTATTTTTATATATCAGTTTACAATTCCTTTCGCCGGAATTTCTGAATTTTTTTAAATTATACTCATAGTTTTCTGAATTAAATATTTTATAATGCTTTTTGAATATTTTGAGTGATTCTAAAGTTGCCGGAAAACCGCAAAATAAATATGAGTGTAGTATAGTTTCATAAATTTTCTTTGCATTAAAATTTTTGTATTTCAATTTTCTTATTAATACATCAATTTCTTTAAAATTATCTGATGCAATGTAGGCTGATAATTGAGCTAAAAAAACAATTTCTTTATCTAATTTAGTCATAAAGTTTATTTGAGAATTTTAGATTTATACATATTAAAACAATTTATCAGGAATTTTCTATTTGGTATTTTAAGCTTTCTGATAATATTCATTCTTGTAGACCTTTTTGAAAATCTTGACAAGTTTATAGATAATAAATTAAATAATGTCTCTATAATACAATACTATATATATTTTATACCGGAAATATTAAAGTTAATTACACCAATTGCAATGCTTCTTGCTTCCCTGTTTACAACCAGCAAGTTTAATACATATTCTGAAATGACTGCAATTAAATCATCAGGAATCAGTATTTACAGGTTTTCAATTCCGATTCTGATATTTGGAGTAATAATCACAGTTTTTTCTATATATTTTAATGGATGGGTTGTTCCAAAAACTAATTCTAAAAAGTTCAATTTTGAAAGAAAGTATCTTAATAAGAATAAGATAAATGGTACTTTACAAAATCTCCACATATTAGATTCTGAAAATCACATAATATCATTTGGGAATTACAATGAATCTGATAAAACCGGCACAAACATCTCCGTACAGATTTTTGATTCCCTGAATCCTTCCAATTTAAAATACAGATTTGACATAAAAAATTTAAAATGGGACTCTGTTAAAAACGAATGGAAACTTTCCGGTATAAGCAAACGGGAATTCTTATCACCTACCGTGGAACATTATAAATACTTTGATTCAGCATTTGCCGGGGAAATAACCGAAATTGGTAAAATTTATATCTCCCCTTCCCAGTTAATAAAAAATCAACTTAAACCGGATGAGATTTTGCTTAGTGATCTAAAGGAATTTATAGATTCAATGGAAGACAGCGGTCAAAATGTTTCAAAAGCTAAAGTTGACTACTATTCAAAAATTTCTTTCCCATTCGCTAATTTAATTGTAATACTTTTTGGAATTTCTTTAAGTTCAAACAGAAGAAAAAGCGGAGCAGCTATTCAGTTCGGTATAAGTATTTTAGTTACGTTTTTATATCTCGGCTTTATTAAAATATCACAAACATTCGGTTACAGCGGGGATATTAATCCGATTCTGACCGCCTGGATGGCCAATATTATATTTCTTTTTATCGCTCTAATAAACTTGCTGAGACTAAATTACAGAGGTGACTGAATATTAATTAATTTTTTCTTCTTTGGGATTAACAGGTATCTGAAATCCCATTCCCCCGTTATTTGCATCTCCCTGAATTACTATTTCGCCGTACTGATTTTCAAAACGCTGTATATTTTCCTTCATTGCATTTAAAAACAATTTTGTATGCTGCGGAGTCATAATAATACGGGAATGGACTTTAGCCTTCGGGACACCGGGGAAAATTCTTGTAAAATCGATAATAAATTCTGCGGGGGAATGTGAAATGATCGCAAGATTGGAATAAGTTCCTTCAGCTTCTTTTTCCCCTAATTCAATATTAATCTGTTGTGGAACAGCAGGATTATCCTGATTGTTACTGCTCATAATTTTAATGTTTATTTTATTTTTAAAAATATATTTTTAGTCTTGAAATTGCAAAGTATAATAAAATATTTTTTTGCCTGTAATTAAGATACTATTTATATTCTTGAATTAGCGTAAGACATTAATTATTTTTTGTTTTATATAATTAAAATAAATCTGAAAATGAGTTTACTTGTCATAGGTTCACTTGCACTTGATACAATTGAGACACCTTTTGGAAAAGCAGAGAGGACACTTGGAGGTTCGGCTACATTTATTTCCACTTCTGCAAGTTATTTTACAAATAATGTGAGACTGGTTGGCATTGTAGGATACGATTTCCCGCAGGAAGAAATTAATTTTCTCAAATCAAAAAATATCGATATCTCCGGTTTGGAAATATCTGAAACAAAAAAAACTTTTCACTGGCACGGTAAATATGATTTCGATCTGAATACAAGAGAATCAATTGTTACTGAACTGAATGTATTCGAAACATTTAATCCTTTAATTTCCGACAAATTTAAAGACAGTGAATATGTATGCCTGGGTAATCTGCATCCGGCTATTCAGAAAAAAGTAGTAGAGCAGATGTCAAATCCGAAATTAATAATGTGTGATACCATGAATTTCTGGATTGAAGGTGCAAAAGATGATTTGCTCAATATTCTTAAGCTTGTAAATCTTCTTGTTATAAATGACAGTGAAGCAAGAGAGTTATCAAAAGAGTATAATCTGGTTTCCGCTGCAAAAAAAATAATGAAAATGGGACCTCAGATAATCATCATTAAAAAAGGAGAACACGGTGCAGTGCTTTTTATGAATGATCTGATTTTCTCAGCACCTGCTTTTCCGTTAGAAAAGGTTTTTGACCCGACCGGCGCTGGAGATACTTTTGCAGGTGGATTAATGGGCTGGCTTACAAAGACAAATGATCTTTCCGAGAAAAATCTGAAGCTTGCCGTAATATACGGCAGCGCAATGGCATCTCTTGCCGTAGAAAAATTTTCACTTGACGGAATAAGGAATCTAAACTATCCGCAAATAATGAACAGGTTCAGTGAATTCAAAAAGTTAACCCATTTTGATGAAGTAAGCTTAATATAATTTAGTTGAAACAAGAAAATAATATAAGCGTATGCCCGTTGTAAAATCAGAAGCATTTGTTCTTAAAAATTTCAGATACGGAGAGACGAGTAAAATTGTAAACTTATTTACAAAAGATTACGGAAAAATTTCCTGTGTTGTAAAAGGTGCTAGAAATTTCAAATCACGAATGTGCGGTACTCTTGAAACAATGAATTACATCGATGCGGTGATTTATTACAGAGACGGCAGAGATTTGCAGATAATAACAGCAGTTGAATACAAAAAATCTTTTCCGGGTATCATAAGCAATTTTGACAAATTAGAATTATCATACAGAATAATAGAAATGATTAATAAATCATTGATTCAAAGTGAAATTAATCGACCTATATTTGAGTTACTGAAGAATTCATTTGAAGAGCTTGAAGTTTCTGAATATAATTTATTATACAATTTCCTCAGGTTTCAAATTAAATTAACTGAACTTATGGGTTTAAGTCCGGATATTACTTACAGAAATATAGGCAACAATGAAACTTTTTTTGACTACAATGAATTAAACTTGAATAACGAACAAAAAGATGTTGTTAATATTTTTATGAATAATAATATTACTGAAACGGCTAAATTCAATTTTGATAATTATTGTATTAAATCTTTAATAGAAGGATACGAGAGATATTTACTTAATCACACCCAGGGTTCTAATTTTTACATTTCAAAAAAAGTATTTAAAGAAATAAATGAATGTAATTAATCATAAAAATAAATTAAAACTAATACAGGAGAATTAAAAATGTCAAAAAAATCAATAGTCTTTGCAGGACTTCTTTTAGTTGTTGCAATTTCGTTCGGAGGATTGTTAATTGCTAACTTTGGTAATGTAAAGCAAATTGTTGCAAGTTCACAGGTTGACTTTAAAACCACTCCTCCAATTCAGAATACAAATACCCAATTACAGGGTCTGAATGATGCTTTTATTGAAATTTCAAAATCAGTCACACCGACTGTTGCCTACATAGAAGTTACTACCGGAGGCAGTGACAAAGAACAGCCAAACAAAAATTTATTCCCTTTTGATTTTGGTCCGGATTTTAGAATGCCGGAAGAAGGACCTGGCAAAGGCAGCGGGTCCGGTATAATTATCAGCAAAGACGGATATATATTAACCAATAATCATGTTGTAAAAGGAGCTGCAGAAAACGGAATAAAAGTCATACTTACGGACAAAAGAGAATTTACGGCTAAACTTATAGGAGTAGATCCTAATACAGATGTAGCAGTTATTAAAGTTGATGCTAATGATCTGCCGGTTGCAACTGTTGGAAACTCTGATGAAGTTCAGGTCGGACAATGGGTAGTGGCAATTGGAAATCCGCTTGGTTTAAACAGTACAGTTACGGCAGGAATAGTTTCTGCATTAGGCAGAAATATACAAATGGGAAACGACAGCTATGCCATTAACAATTTTATACAAACTGATGCAGCTATTAATCCCGGTAACAGTGGCGGAGCATTAGTTAATATAAACGGATCAGTAATAGGAATTAACACAGCTATAAAAACCACAAACGGATATTATCAGGGATATGGTTTTGCGATTCCCATCAACCTAGCAAAAACTGTGGCATCTGAATTAATGAAATCAGGGAAAATATCAAGAGGATATATTGGCGTTTCAATCAAAGATGTAGACATTAAAGAAGCAAAAGGTCTCGGCCTTGACAAAGCTGAAGGTGTGTTAGTCCAGGATGTAATTGCAGGAGGTGCCGGTGATGAAGCAGGATTAAAAACAGGTGATGTAATATTAATGGTGGACGGAAAAAATGTAAATGCCGCAAATGAACTTCAGACAATTATCGGATCTCATCATCCTGGTGACGAAGTTTCCTTAAAAGTATTCCGTGATGGCAGCACAATTGAAAAAGTTGTTAAATTAAAACCAAGAGAAGAAAAAGCAACACAGACAGCTGAAAATATAAAACCAAATAATTCATCATCAGAAACAGAATCAAAAAGCTTTAAATCAATCGGAATTTCAGTTACAAATCTGACTGAAACGATGAAAGAAAAATTTAAAACTGATAATGGTGTTTATATAAGCGGAGTCGACAGATTCTCAGAAGGTTTTGACAGAGGATTAAGACAGGATTTAGTGATTGTCGAAGCGGATAAGCAAAAAGTAAACAGTATTGATCAGCTAAACTCAATAATATCAAACAAGGGTGTCGGAGATGTAATTGTATTTAAGGTAAAAACACCCGATGGAAATAACAGACTTATCGCAGTAGAAGTAAAATAATTTGCTTTCGGGAGGGTTAATCCCCTCCCGATTCTTTACTTTGTTTTTAAAAATTTAAATATTGCTTTTAAATACTATTATTTATAAATTTATGGTGTAATGAAAGAAAACATATTAAAAATATTTCTGGTTATTGTGATTTTTAGTATTAGTATTAATATCAATGCTAATACTAAAACTCACCTTAATGTTTCGGAGAGTATTGAGAATAAAATTATTTCATTTAACAACGATGATTACAAATTATTCCAAAACTTTCCAAACCCTTTTAATCCGGCAACTATAATAAGTTACAAAATTAATCAGAGCGGATTTGTAACTTTAAAAGTCTACAATTTAGTAGGTCAGGTTGTAAAAGTTCTTGTAAGTGAAAATCAGGAATCAGGAACTTATTCTAAGCAATTTGATGCTTCCGGGCTATCTGCCGGTATTTATCTGTACAAACTTCAAGTTAACAGCTTTACATCAGTGAAGCGTATGACTTTAATTAAATAATCAATTTTTCAGAAATTTAGTTTCGGTTTAAAATGAAAAGAATTCAAGCAGTTCTTATATTTATATTATCTGTGTTCATTTATAATTCGGGATTTAGTCAGGGTATAATTGTAGATGATTTTTCTTTAAAATCTCTTCCGGGATGGATCTGGGGAGGAGTAGAAATGAAGTATTCGCATCAGGAAGACAATAAAGAAAATGGCTATGCTGATATTTACACAAATAATGATATAAATGGAAATGGATATATAGGAAAAATATTATTAAAAAAGTCTTATATGTTTACAGCCGGAAATTATGTTAATATAATGTTAAAGGGTGTAAATAATGATGCTTTCGTAAAGATAAATTTATTGTATGATGCGGATAATAACAGTTTATTCAATTCCGATCAGGATATAATGCTTTCATCAAAACCGGTATCTATGAATTTTGAAGGCTGGAAGGAAATTAAAATAAAGCTGGATCAGGAAAATTTTGAAATTATATCTAAATTCAATGATAATATTGAAGTAACTGAGGAAAATATTTATGGCATTCAAATGGATTTTGAAGCAGGTAAAAATTACAAAAAATCTAAATTCGAATCAGGAATTGCACTGATATCGGAAATACCAAACAAGGAAGCTCTTAGCAACGATTTTAACAACAGCACATCTAAAGAATCTTATTTTAAAGCGAATAATTTCCCAAATCCGTTTAATCCCATTACAACAATTTCTTACAATCTTCCGCAAGCAACATATGTGACTATTTCAGTTTATGACAGACTGGGAAGACAGGTACAGATTCTTGTTGACCAAAACCAGGATTCAGGTCAGCATTCAGTTGATTTTAATGCATCCGAATTTCCAAGTGGAATTTATTTTTACAGAATAAAGACACCGGAAAAAACAGAAGTAAGAAAAATGTTACTCGCAAAATAAAATCCGAATCCGTTTTTAATTAAATTTATTTTATTATCGCTATACCGGCTGGAAATGGTCCCATTTCCAGTTTATCAGGCAAAAGCTGAAACAAAGCAGTATTTATAATTCTTGATACCCCGAATTTATTGCTGCCCACTGTAGGATGATGTCCGTCAAAACCACTCAGCGTTTCACAGGCAATAACTGCATATTGACCGTCAGAAGTAAAATCAACCCCGTGAGGCTGAATTCCGACGCTGTCAATAGTAGCTGCAACTGTCCTGTCAGATCCTCTTATTACAGTAACTGAGTTACTATTTCTGTTGCAAACAAACAAATAATTTCCGTCATTGGTGAATTTCATTAAAAGAGGATTTGCTCCTACCTGAATGATTGAATTGCCGGTTGCAGGTGTCAGATCTGATGTATTATAAACTCTTACCTGGTTTGAAGAAACGCAAGATACATAAAGCAAACTGTTATCCGGTGATAAAACAGCCTGATAAGGCTTAAACAATCCGGTACCGTTTCCTGTCGGAGGAACGGAAGGATCAATCGGTTGAGATAATTCAATTTCAAAACTGCCAAGATTGATTTTAAAAATATATTCTCCAAGTTGAGAGGTTACATACAGAAACTGACCATTATTGGAAATTGCCATTCCGTGCGGAGCTTTCATTTTTATATCTGTGACCGTATCTGTTATCTGCATAGGATTAGTACTGAATTTTCTTACCATCCTTTCAGTTCCACTTGCATCAAAATTAGTTACATAGCCTGTGCTTCCGTCACCGGAAATTGCTATGTGAGCAGGATTTAACCCTGCCTGGATCCTGTCAGTTTTAGTAAATGGGTAATCTACATTAACATCGAATTTTTCAATATAACCTTCCTGTATCAGACTTACGTAAAAAAATCTTTTATCGGGACTTAATGTAATATAATGCGGTGAATCCAATATGCCTGATCTGCCTCCTACAGGAATCATTCTTGTAACTAATTTGTCATTTGTCTTTAAAACTGTAACAACATCTGCCTGCTGATTTGTTATAAAACCTTTTTCAGTAGCAGATACGTTTGTAAATGCCGTTTGCCCTTCTTTATTCTTTGCTCCTTCATTTATCCAGTTCATTATGACAGAAACTTTCTGATGCTCAATTTTATGATATTCCGGAAGAGTTACTGTTGTTACGGGAGCATATACCGTATCATTATTAAGGACTGAAATCATATGAGACCAGAATCCGTTATACGGAATTATCATGGTGCCATTTCTGGATCCGTTCATTGTTTTAATCCAATTGGTTAAATCGAGGTTACTTGCCGGATTGTTTCCTGAATGACAGGAAGGAGTATTGCAAGTTATATTACTGGTTGAATAAGGAGTATTAAATATTGATTCGATTTCCTGCGGAAACTGTAAATCGGAATTTACGGGATTTGAAAATTCCTGCTCGCACGACTGGAAAAATACAGTAAAAAAATAAAAGGAAGCTGTTACAATTATAAATAAATAAGGCGATCTTTTTTTAATTTTCATTATGAATTTTTACAATTTGATTTTCGAAATTTTCTATTTCGCTTATAAATTTACTGCTTAATGTTTCAGGTTCATTTCTGTCATTCAGATTAACCAGAATCCCCTTTCCCGAACAGACTATTCTGTCTTCAGATTCATCAGTTATCATTTGTTCAAAACAAAAACTGGAATTTCTGATCCAGCTTATTTTAGTAAACACAATAAGAATATCGTCAAGATAAGAAAAAGATTTATAATCGATTGTATTATGTACAACAACTACTTTCAGACCATCATCAAAAATTCCCGAAGGTAACATTTTGTAGCCGAGATTTCTTCTGTATTCAATTCTTCCCATTTCAAAATATTTCAGATAATTCATATTGTGTACAATGCCCTGAGAATCAACATCATAAGTTCTCACACGTACCTTAACAGAATGTTTAAAATTAAATCTGTTCAATCAGTATAATTAATAATTCAAAATAGAATAATAGGAAAATAAATTCAATAGTAACAATTTACTTACTTAATAATTAACTGACAGTTAGTTATATTTAAATATGATAACAAATAAAAAGTTAAATCAAAAAATAGGTCTTATAGGGTTTCCAATGGACCTTGGAGCTGACAGAAGAGGCGTTGATATGGGACCTTCTGCAATCAGATATGCAAATCTGCAGGAAAAGTTAGAACATCTGGGATATAAGGTAACGGATTTCGGTGACATTGACATTCAGATTTCAGAAACACAAAGAATAAAAAATACCAGCTTAAAATATTTACCCGAAATTGAAAAAACTTCTAAAATTCTTGCCGGCAAAGTAGAAACGCTATTAAACAAGAACTATTTCCCCTTAATCATAGGAGGAGATCATTCAACCGCAATCGGTTCAATTGCGGGAATATCGAATTACTGCAGAAAGAAAAACAAAACTCTCGGCATAGTATGGATTGACGCTCATGCAGATATGAACACTGAATCAACCACACCATCAGGAAACATACACGGAATGCCTCTGGCAGTTGCACTGGGTTTAGGGAATAAAAGATTAACGCATATAAACGGATTTTCTCCGAAAGTAAAAGTTGAAAATGTTGCTCTGATAGGTATTCGTGATGTTGATTTTCTTGAGTCTAAGAACATTAAAGACATGAATCTGACTGTTCACACAATGACAGAAATAGATAAACTGGGAATTCACAGAATAATTGCAAAAGTACTTTCTGACTTTAAAAACAAAGTTGATTATATTCACATCAGCTTTGACATGGACGGGATTGATCCTGATTTTGCGGAGGGCGTTGGTACACCCGTTCCCGGAGGACTTACTTACAGAGAATCCCAGCTGCTGATGGAAATGGTTGCTGATTGCGGATGCATGAATTCGCTTGAAATTCTTGAAGTTAATCCGATTCTTGACAACAAAAATAAAACTGCATATCTGGCTACTGAACTGATTGTATCAGCACTCGGTAAAAATACACTTTACAATTAGAATATCAGAAATTATTTGCCGGTAAGACTAAGTAATTTTCCAAGTTTCTCTTTAGAATCATTGTACTTCTGCTTTTCTGATTTAACAACATCCGGTGAAGCCTTCGCCATGAAAGTTTCATTGGATAATTTTTTTTCCAGACTATCAATATATTTTTCCAGATTCTTTATTTCTTTTTGTGCTTTCTCAATTTGCTTTTCTTTATCAAGAACGCCATCAAGCGATAAATACAGTTCGGATTTATTTATTACCTTAACCGCAAATTCATTTTCATCAGTATTAATTTTACTCTTATCATTAATTGCAGAAAAATGTTCAAGGTTACAAAGTTTTTTTATGTATTCCTCAAATTCGTTTAATAAATTAATTTCCTCATCATAAAGAGAATATGATAAGATCCTACATTTTTTTGAAGAAGGAATTCCCTGTTCAGATTTTAAATTTCTGATTCCGGTTACATATTCCTTTAACTTTTCAAATTTAGCTTCAACTTCCGGATTAATTTTTGATACATCGCAGGATATAATACTTTCAAGAGATATACTTTTATTGTCTCTGTTTTCATCCAGTATATGCCAGAGCTCTTCGGTTACGTAAGGAATAACCGGATTAAGAATTTTCAGAATATTTTCATAGTATTGAATTGAAGTATCTATAATTTTTAATGCGCCCGCAGAGTTTAAATCGCTTATTTTAATTTTCATTAATTCAATATACCAATCGCAAAAATCACTCCATACAAAATTATAAATGACTTTCACATATTCATTTAACCTGTATTCGTTAAGATATTTTTCAGCATTCAATAAAGCCGAATTGAATCTGCTTTCTATCCATTTATCCGTCAGATCTTTTTCATATATCTTATTGCCGGGAATATGAGAATTTTCAGTCTTTTCCTGAGTCATCAGAATAAATCTTCCGGCATTCCAGAGTTTTGTAACGAAATTTCTGCCGATTTGAGTTTTATCTTCATCGAACAATACATCATTTCCCAGAGGCGCAAGATATACTATTGTAAATCTCAAAGCATCAGTTCCGTATTTATCCATTAATTCTATAGCATCAGAATAATTCCCAAGCGTTTTTGACATTTTCACTCCCTCACCATCTCTGACAGTCGAGTGAAAATATACTTCTTTAAAAGGAATCTGCTTCATATATTCCATCCCCGCCATGATCATTCTCGCAACCCATAAAAAGATAATTTCAGGAGCTGTAGAGAGAAAATCAGTAGGATAATAATAATTCAGGTATTTATTATTCAGATCTTTTTCTGAATTATCCCATCCAAAGACACTAAGCGGCCACAGCCAGGAAGAAAACCAGGTATCCAGGACATCTTCATCCTTATTCCAGTTTTCAATATCTGCAGGTTCGTTAACTTCGCAATAAATTTCTCCAGTAGTTTTGTGATACCAGATAGGTATCTGATGTCCCCACCACAGCTGCCTTGAAATACACCAGTCTCTAATATTATTCATCCAATGGAAATAAACTTTGTAATATCTCTCAGGATAGAATTTAACAGAGCCGTTTTTAACAACTTCAATAGCCGGCTCAGCAAGCTTTTTCATATTTACAAACCATTGTTCCGAAAGATATGGTTCAATTACTGCTTTTGTTCTGTCTGAGAAAGCAATATTATGAGTGAAATCTTCTACTTTCACTAAAAGATTCAGTTCCTTAAGTCTTTCAAGAATCTTTGTCCGAGCTTCACTGATTTCAAGTCCTGCAAATTCGCCTGTATTTTCATTTAATTTTGAGTCTTTTGTTAAGACAGTTACCGCTTCAAGATTATGTCTTTGACCAACTTCAAAATCATTTATATCGTGAGCCGGAGTGATTTTTAATACACCGGTTCCAAATTCAATCTCAACATAATCGTCTTCGATTATAGGTATAATTTTATTAAGGAAAGGCAATATAACGTTCTTATTTTTATATTTGTTATATCTTTTATCTTTAGGATTCACTGCTACAGCAGTATCTCCGAATAATGTTTCAGGTCTGGTAGTAGCTACGGTAAGAACATCTTCCGAATCTTCAAGTTTATATTTGATAAAATAAAGTTTATCTGTCCTTTCTTCGTAATAAATCTCATCATCGCTGACTGCGGTTTTGGAAACAGGATCCCAGTTAACAATTCTGTTCCCTCTGTAAATGAGACCTTTTTTGTACAGATCTACAAACACTTTTCTGACATTAGAGGAAAGACCTTCATCCATAGTAAATCTTTCTTTTGACCAGTCTACGGAAGCTCCAAGCTTAATTAACTGTTTTTTAATAGTACCGCCGTTTTTTTCTTTCCATTCCCAAACCATTTCAATGAATTTTTCCCTGCCAAGATCATGTTTGGTCAGATTATTTTTAGACAATTCATTTTCCACGACCATTTGAGTAGCTATACCGGCGTGATCCATTCCGGGAACCCAGCAGACTTCATAACCGCGCATTCTTTTCCACCTGCAATAAATGTCCTGAATTGTATTATTCAAAATATGACCAAAATGAAGAATACCCGTTACATTAGGTGGAGGAATAACAACAGAAAATTTTGGTTTGTCTTTAACCGGATGTGATTCATAAATCTTACTGTCATTCCAGAATTTCTGCCATTTCAATTCCGAATTTGTAAAATCATAGTTCTTGGGGATTTCACTCATTTAAACAATTTCCTTTCTTTCCTTTTTATTGTTTTTAAGTATTTCACTTGCAAGATCCAGATAAGCAATTGCGCCATCAGAATCAATTTTATACAGACACAATGGTTTTCCGTAAAATGTAGATTCATTCAATAAACTTGTGTTCGGTATAACAGTGCTGAGAAGATACTTACTGTACTTTATTTTAAGTTCACGCTCTGAAATCTTCGTTACCTTCGAATCTTTTTCATACATTGTCAGAACTATTCCTTCTATTTCAAGTTCAGGATTTGCAATTTCCTTAATATGTTCGAAATATTTAAATAAAGTATCAATTGCTTCAAGTGAAAAATGTCCTGATTTAATTGGTATTAAGATTGTATCCGAGGCAACAAGCGCGTTTGTAGTAATACCTTTCAAAACAGGGGGACAATCAAGAATAATATAATCATAATAATCTTCAACCGGAGTCAAAGAGTTTTTAAGTATCGACCTGTTTTCAGCATATTTAATGAACTTATCATGCATGTTTATTGAATAAATATTTGCAGGAACAAAATCGAGATATTCCAGATCAGTCCTGTGGATTACAGATTTAATTGAATGCGAGAATCCGAAAATTTCAGCCAAGCCTGCTTTTATCTTATCCGGAGTATAGCCCAGTGCAATTGCAGCTGCACCAAAAGGATCTGTATCAATCAACAGTGTTTTCTTCTCAGCTACAGCAAGTGATGCAGCAAGATTTACTGCTGTTGTCGTCTTCCCTACTCCTCCCTTTGGTATGCAGACTGAAATAATTTTGCTCATGTTTTAAAACTTATTATAAAAAATTTATACTTTGCAGTAAAATATCTGATTATTATTAATTACACAGTAAGGTTTGCAGTAAAGTTCATATCCGTCAAACGGAGTGTTCCTGCTTTTTGATTTAAACTTATTTTTATCCACGATCCATTTTTTATTCTTTTCAAGCACTGTCAGATTTGCTTTTTCCCCTTCGCAAATTCTGATTTCTTTCAGACCTATAATCTTTCTGGGATTAACTGACATTTTTTCAATCATTTTTGAAAATGAAATTATTTCATTCTTAACCAGAAAAGTAAATGAAAGTCCAACTGCAGTTTCAAGTCCCGTAATTCCAAAAGGTGCTTTGGCAAAAGGCTGGCTTTTTTCATATTCCGTGTGCGGAGCATGGTCAGTGCAGATTACATCTATAGTGTCATCGCTTAAACCTTTTATTATTTCCGACAGATCTTCATTTGTCCTGAGAGGAGGGTTCATTTTAGCATTAGTGTTGTAATCAAAACATTCTTCGTCAGTAAGTAAGAAGTGATGCGGACAAACTTCCGCCGTTACATTAATACTTTTTAGTTTAGCATTTCTGACAAGTTCCACGCTTTTTCCGCATGAAATATGCTGAACGTGATATCTTGATTTCTTAACAAATTCAGTTAAAAGAATATCTCTTGCAATAATTGCAGTTTCACTGACTTCAGGAATGCCTTTCAGACCAAGCAAAGTAGAAACAAAACCTTCATTTATTACGCCTCCGTTTGAGATGTTCATATCCTCGCAATGCTGAATCATAACAGAATTAACCTGTGAAGTGTATTCAAGGACTCTTCTCATTATTTCAGGATTCAATACCGGGCTGCCGTCATCGGTAAATGCCACTGCTCCGGACTCATGCAAAGAAAGAATAGGAGATAGTATAAGTCCTTCCCTTTTTTGCGTGGCGCAAGCTGCTATATTAACATCTGTCAGAAAATTCTTTGTTCTCTCAAGAATGTTTTTTACAAGCAGTGGCGAATCCAGTGGCGGAGTTGTATTCGGCATTATAAGCACACCCGTAAAACCGCCATTGGAAGCAGCTGAAGAGCCGCTGATTAAATCTTCCTTATGAGTCTGACCGGGTTCCCTGAAATGAACATGCATATCAAATAATCCCGGGACGCATGTTTTTCCTCTTCCGTTAATTTCGCTGACAGTCTTTTTAGATGTGTTTACTCTTCCGATTTTTTTTATCAAACCGTCCTGAATCAATAGATCAGTTTTGAAATTCAGATTATCTGACGGAGAAACCAATTCAATATTTCTGAAGATAATATCCTGCATTGTTAATACATTTATTATAACTCATTCATTAATTCAAAGAGAGCGCATTTTACCGCAAGCCCGTTTGTTACCTGATCAAAGATAAGAGAATTTTCAGATACGGCTGCTTTATGATCTATTTCTACATTAATATTCACCGGACCCGGATGCATGATTTTAATACCGGGATTAAGATTAAGTCTGTCTGAATTGATTCCGTAATGTTTACTGTATTCATTAAGTGACGGAAGAAGCGAAACCGCATCTCTTTCAGTTTGCACACGAAGTACAATCAGTACATCGTTATTTTTAACTGCCTCATCAATATTAATATAAACATCAACTCCAAGTCCCTCAATGCATGCAGGGATAAAAGATAAAGGACCGCATACGGATACATTTGCATTAAACTTCCTGAGCGCAAAAATATCTGATAATGCAACTCTGCTGTGAGAAATATTTCCGACTATGCATACTTTAAGATTTTTTAAACTTCCGAACTCCTCAATCAGAGTAAACAAGTCAAGAAGCCCCTGAGTAGGATGTTCATTTATTCCGTCACCTGCATTTATGACTTTAGAAGCTGTGTGTTTTATGCAGACAGCAGGTGTCCCTGATTCCTGACTCCTGATTACGATGTAATCAAATTTCATTGATCCGATGTTTTTCAAAGTATCCAGAAAACTTTCACCTTTGCTTAATGAAGAACCTGACGATGAAAAATTTACTACATCCATACCCAGCTTTTTTTCTGCAAGTTCGAATGATGTTCTTGTTCTTGTCGAGTCTTCGAAGAATAAATTAATTACAGATTTATCTTTTAGTTTTCTTTCAAATGGAGTTTTATTCAGAATCTTCTTTTTATAAACTTCTGCCAGTTTAAAAATTTCTTTGAAATTTTCAATTTCCAGATTTCTTAAACCCGTAAGATGATGAGGAAAATTCATTTTAATCATAATTTTACATTCCAATTAAGAAATTCCAGAGGACATAATCAAGTATAAGAATAGATGCAGCCGCTACAACAAAGGCTTTTATAGTCGAAAGTCCGACCCCTTCTGCCCCGCCTTTTGTCTGAAAACCTATAAAGCATCCGATTGAAGATATAGATAATCCGAAAAACACGGCTTTGATCGTACCTGCAACAACATCTTTGACTTCAAAAGCTTTTTTAAAGGAATTTAAAAATGTTTCCGAAGGAACATCAAGAAAAAGCACTGCAACCAGATATGAACCTATTATTGCAATAGAGCTGGCATAAATTACTAAAACAGGAAGCATTACAGTTGTTGCAACGATTCTTGGCATTGCGAGATATCTGACAGGACTAATAGCCATAGATTCAAGAGCATCGATCTGTTCAGTAACTTTCATAGTACCCAGTTCAGCTGCCATAGAAGCCCCTACTCTGCCTGCAAGAACAATTGCAGCGAGTACGGGTCCGAGTTCAATAATTATGGCTTTTGTAGTAGCAGAGCCGAGATAGCTGTAAGAGATCAGACCTTTAATCTGATAAGCAGCCTGCCAGCAGGAAACAGCGCCTGTAAAAATACCGATTATTGTTACAAGAGCGAGAGAATTTACGCCTACATGCTGCATTTGTTCAATGATAAGCATCCTGTCACGAAACATTCTTCCGAGACTTTTCAGAACTCTCAGCATTAAATAAAAAAACTGACCGAGCTCCGTAAAAAACTTAAAAACCTTCCCGCCAACAAATGTTATCAATCTTCTATGATTTTATATATTTTTGAGTTTTGATAAATAGTTCTGAAGATAAAAATTTTTAGTATAATCAGTAATTTTTCAGTTTCTGGATTTTCACCTGAAGTAATTTATTTCCTGACTTTTTCATTATTGTTATTAATAATCCTTTATAATCTATTCTTTCAAACAATTCAGGAATATGCCCCGTCACAGTATGAAGAAATCCGCTTAAAGTCTGGTATTCGTCTGAATCCGCCGGCACATCAGTATCGAATTTATTATTAAAGTCTTTAATAGAAATATTCGGGTTAACAAGATAAACGCCTTTTCTTCCGGTATTTAATTTCTGATTTTCAGAATCTGATTCAATATCATATTCATCTTCAATTTCTCCGAAAATCTCTTCGATAATATCTTCAAGCGTTATCAGACCTTCGACGCCTCCGTGTTCATTAACAACAATACCAAGGTGAATGTGTTTCTTCTGCAAATCTTTCAGAAGATCACCGATATGCCTGGTTTCGGGAATGAAATATGCGGGTCTGATTATATCATGCAGCACTATTATATCACGATGTTCGGCTGCACTTATAATATCTTTTGAATAAATCACGCCGATAATATTATCAAGACTGTCTTTATAAACTGGAATTCTTGAAAATCCTTCGTCGATTACTTTCTGAATAATTTTATCCCTGCTTTCGTTTACTTCAATAGCCACCATATCATTTCTGGGGACCATTACTTCCCTTGCAATCTTATCATTGAAATCAAATATCTTTTCTATGAGAGCATATTCGGTTTCATCAATTTTACCGAATTTTGTCGTTTCCGCAATCAAAGATCTTATCTCTTCTTCTGAATGAGATCTTTCGGATTCTGTTGCAGGTTTCAAACCTAAAAGCAGTAAAATACTGTTTGCTGTTGCGTTCAGTAAGTGTATCAGCGGCCTGAAAATGATATAAAACAGATTCAGGGGTATTGAGACAAATAAAGTTGTTGTTTTGGGATGCCTGATGGCAATTGATTTCGGTGCCAGCTCGCCTAAAATAATATGCATAAATGTTATCAAAATAAAACCAACTGATAAAGATATAGTATGAATCGTAGCGGGACTGTCTATAGAGAACAAACTGAAAAGTGGTTCCAGAATTCTGGCAGTTACAGGTTCACCTATCCAGCCCAGTCCGAGTGAAGAGATTGTAATTCCGAACTGAGTCGCGGCAAGATATTCATCCAGATGGGTTATCTGTTTTAAAGCCAGTTTCGCCTTATTATCATTTTTTAATTCAGTAGGTCCTAGCTGAGTTTTCCTGACTTTTACCAGGGCAAATTCAGCTGCAACAAACAAAGCATTCAACAGCACAAATAACAGAAGTAAAAAAAGGTCAAAGAAAATAGATTTAATATAGTCCATAAGTATTGGAATAAAATAAATATTTTGCATTCTTTCTACAATGCATTACTAAACAGGTGAACAGCGATACAGTTTTAAACAAAGTAAGAGATTATTTTTCCGGATTATTTTGCAAATATCATTTTTTTGATATCCGTAGAATAATTTGTTTCCAGTTTGTAGAAATAAATTCCGCTGGAAAGGTCGGAATATTTAGATGTGTTAAATTCTATGTTGTAGGTTCCGGGAGTTCTGAATCCGTCAACGAGCAAATCAACATATCTGCCTGTAAGACTATAAACCTGTAGTTTAACATTTGTAGGTACAAGTATGCTGAATGAAATTACGGTTGAAGGATTAAACGGATTCGGGCTGTTTTGATGAAGTGTGAATTCAGGAACTTCCGTAATTCCGATTTTTAATTCTTCGGAAGATACGGATTTGTTAAAATTATCAAAAGCGCTCAGCTTATAATAATAAACTCCGTTTTCTTCGGGATTATGAGAATAGAAATAATTATAAGAAATGAGCGTATCGGATTCTGTTTTTTTACGGAAATTTACAAAAAGAACATCACTGACTAAGTTGTAATTTTCAGTTCCCGCTTTCTTAATTTCGATTTTGAATTTGTAAAGATTAACCGGATTTACAATATTCCAGTTAAGATTTACTTCGCCGTTTTTTATAACAGCGGTATAATTAACAATCCTGTTATTTTTTACATCAAAAATATCAGCCTTAACAGGCATGATATAGAAAAGTAATATTAATATTGAAATACAGATTTTCATAACAGATTATTTTATCTAAACTCCTGTAAATAGTCCAGTCTCTTTTTCAGTTTATCTTTCGGAACAAGAAGTTTGTCTTTTCCGAATATGGCTTCTTCCTGGCTTGAAAAAACAAGTTCATATTCATCACTCATAATAATCGCTTCTTCAGGACAGACTTCTTCGCAAAATCCGCAGAATATGCATCTGACCATATTGATCTCGAATTTTTCGGGGTATCTTTCTTTATCTCTTTCAGTTTCTCCGGCTTGAACCTCGATAGCCAGAGCAGGACAGACTCTTGAGCACAACGAACACGCTACGCATCTTTCAGATCCGTCATCTTCCTGAACGAGTACAGGTCGTCCTCTGTAAGATCCGGGAGGAGTCCACTTTTCTTCAGGATACTGTCGTGTAAATTTAGGCCTGAAGATCTGTTTGAAAGTCAAACCGAGACCTTTTACTATCTGCGGAATGTATGTCTGTTCAAAAAAATTTAAATCTTTCTTTTTAGTTATAGCCATTTAATCAGATAATTTATTGAATATACCTTATTGAGCTTTCTGTTGAAAGTCAGTTTTATAAGTTCTGATAAAAATTATTTCACAAGAATCATTTTTTTTGTGTCATAAAAATTATCTGAAAGGATCGAATAATAATAAATTCCTGATGATAATCTGCTTCCGTCAAAATCAATCTTATATCTGCCCGCATTCAACTTTTCATTATTCAGCAAGACAGCAGCTTCTTTTCCGAGAATATCATATACTTTCAGAGTAACAGCATCAGATTTTGCAATTGAAAAAACGATCTGAGTAACGGGATTAAACGGATTTGGATAATTCTGCGATAAGCTGTAATTATCGGCATTATATGAAACAGTGTGAATGCCTACATCACCAATCTGAACTACAAAGTTGATCATTACAAATTCAGACGGATTATCCGTATTGTACATTTTCACATTTGCCGTTCCCCTGCCCTGCCCGACACATAAAAAGTCTATATAAAAAAGTGTATCCGTATGATTCGGAGAAATAGTATAGGGAGGATCCGAAGGAAGCGAAATCGTATCAATAAAAGGCGCATAACAGAGATCGTAGCACATTTGAGATTCCCAGTTAGCAGGCAAATTATTCAATACCCGGGCAAATCTGAAATTAACAGGTGAAGAAGAGTTGCTTCTGACAATTCCCTGAAGTTTAACTATCTGTGTCGAGTCCGGAATATAAGGATAATTTACAGTGCTTGACCCCAGAGGTGTAAATGAAAAACTCTGAGCATAACTGATATTGTAAAGAATAAGGTAAAACAGAAATATAGTAAAAATTGAAAATATTTTTTTCATTATTTGATGTTAATTTAATAATCCCTGAAGTTTATTAAAATATTGTTTTGCAAGCAGGTAATCCGGTGACAATATTATGGCTGTTCTGTATTCCTCAAGAGCTTCAAACCACATGCCTTTTAGTTCGAGTACTCTTCCTATATTTAAGTGAGCAAAATGATGATTTTCGTATCTTTTTGATTTAACAGCCATTTCAAGCCATGGCAAAGCTTCATCGTGTTTTCCCTGCTGAATGAGATAAGAACCTATGTCATTATACGGATTACCGTAATCAGCATCAACTGATATAGCGTTTTTACATTCTTCAATGGCTTTGTCAAGATCGCCGGTAAAACTGTATGTCCAGCCCAGAAAAGTATGAGCTTCAGCAGTAGGAAACAGTTCCAATGAAAGCTTGTAATTCAAAATAGCTTCTTCGAACTGACCTTTCATCTGAAATTCGTAAGCTTTGTTTAAATATTCCCTGGATTTTTCTAAAGGACTTTTTATTTTATCAGTACTCATTTTTTATATTTACACTTAATAACTTGTATAAATCCGGTAAAGTTTCTTATAACAAACATAACTTATGTTATTATTTTTTTCAAGTTGATTAAGTAAATTGTTTACGGGGTCATTTTAATCAGATATTCCGGAAGTTTAAAATTATCAGATTAACTGAAATAATCTCAAACACAATTATTAAATGCCTATTTATTGAAAAGCAGAATCGGAATAATATTAGGATCGGGTTTACATAATTTCTCAGACGAGCTTGTTTCACCCGGTATCATATACGAAGACAGAAATAGTTTCCATAATATCAGAGTCCTCACTGGCAAAATCAGGAGTAATGAGATAGTATTATTTTCCGGCAGAAGACATTATTATGAAGGATATGATAATGATAAAATATTTCAGAATATTAATATGTCGAAAGATCTCGGAATTGATCTGCTGATACTGACTAATGCCGCAGGAGGTTTAAATAAGAGATTCAGAGTTTCTGATATTATGCTTATTACCTCCCATTATAATTTTATCAAAAACAGATTTACTGACAGATGTATTGCAGATTTCTATGATAAAGCCTTACACGATAAAATAAAGAACATTGCTCTGAGAAGCAGAATAGTACTGAGATCAGGCAGTTACTGCTGTCTTCCGGGCCCGATGTATGAAACAAAATCCGAGATCAGATATCTGACTAAAGCCGGCATAGATGCTGTGGGAATGTCTACAGTACCGGAAATGATCCATGCAGGAAATTCAGGAATAAAAACAATAGCTTTTTCATGCATTACTAATCTGCTTTCTGAAAACTCTACCGGAATAACAAATCACGAAGAAGTAGTAGAAGCAGGAAAAAATTCATATAATACATTTTCATCT
>JAFDZQ010000097.1:11028-15739 GCA_018266895.1 Bacteroidota bacterium | reverse complement strand
TAGAAACGTTTTGGACGGATGTCATTTCAATTCAAATCTGTCTAAATTAAAAAAACTTTGCCGCTAATTTCACAAAAATACACGAATTAAAAAAATTAATACTAATATTGAAACATGATGTAATTTCCACTCTTTCCCAAGCCCCGGGAAGTATATTCCTCTGTGACTTTGAGACTCCGTGTTTAAAAATAGTTTTGTGAACAATCCTTTTTTTCATCTGTGAATTATATTCTTTTCATTGGAAATTCTTTTTTAATTTATTTATTTTTAAAAAATTTTTAAAAAAAGAAAGGACAAGAAAATGAAATCACTTACAAAATTTTTACTCCCTTTATTTATTCTTGCTGTAAGTTCCAGTATCTTCGCTCAAACAGAAGCCGAACAGAAACTCTGGATGGAATACATGGCTGTAAGTCCTATCCATGAAAGTATGGCAAAATGTGACGGCGAATGGAATGAAGATATTACTTTCTGGATGGACGAAACATCACCTCCTATGACTATGAATGCAACATGTACAAACAAAATGATTCTCGGAGGAAGATATCAGGAATCAGTTACCAGCGGCTCTATGATGGGAATGCCCTTCGAAGGAAAAAGCACATTAGCTTATGACAATTTCAAAAAAATGTATTACACCACATGGATAGATAATATGGGAACGGGGATGATGTATATGACCGGAACAAGCGATGCAACAGGAAAAAAAATTAATTTTACCGGAACACAATATGATCCTCTGGTTGGCAAAGATCTGGATGCAAGACAGGTATTTACTATAATAGATGACAATAATCAGTTGATGGAAATGTATATAACCAAGGACGGCAAAGAAATGAAGACAATGGAGATAAAATTTAAAAGAAAATAATTTAACGTCAATTTTCTTTCTGTATCAAAACAGGTTTGAAGTTTTCAAACCTGTTTTTTTTATTTTATTGACCCGACTTCGCTATATAACCGTGTTAATCTTTTCTCAGCAAATCATTTTAAAAGGAATATTTTCTTCGTATCAGAAAAACCGGCCGAACTGAGTCTGCAATAATATACTCCGCTTGCATAATCAGTTCCGTTCCATGTTACTTCATAAGAACCCGGGTTCAGCCGTGAGTTCAGAAGTGATGTTATCTCCCTTCCGGTGTTGTCAAATATTACCAGAGATACATGTCCTGAATACGGAACATCAAATTGTATCTGAGTCGAAGGATTGAATGGATTGGGAAAATTCTGATAAAGCCTGAACTCCGGAGGAATAACCGAACCGGTTGCAGCAATCTGAGTCAGATTCTTCCGCATAATATGGTTCAGTCTTGTCTCTGTACTGTCAGCCACAGTTATATTATGAACCGTATCAGTAAAATATCCTGATGCAGTGAAGATAACGCTGTAAGTTCCGGGAAGCAGGAGTCTGTGATAATCTCCGGCAGACGAGTCCGTTCTCACAAAAGAATTCGGAATGTTCCGTATGAATATTTTTGCTTTGACAGGCTGAGCGGTCGCTGAATCTGTCACAATTCCGCCAATGCCTCTCAGCGCCTGTTCCATATAAGCAAGAAATGATTCTTTATTGCTGTTCCATCTTTGCGGAAGCGTTGAACCCTGAGGGCTTTTTACGTCCCAGAGTTCAATTGTTGTTTCCTTTCCTCCGTACCACCAGTAGATCCAGTCCTGTCTTCCCCCGAATATGGCGTACCACTGACAGCCGTTGGTTATGCCGTTCTGAAAACCTCCGCTCATAAGATCAGGGTTCGGAACTGAGTATGCCTTAGATGTAAAAATAAACCATGCATCATCAGGACAAATTGAATACTGACCGCTTGGAGCGCCATTGTCCCAGGGATAATTTACCACCCTTGCTCCGCCGTGAAAATTAGCTGACAGGGATAAATTTCTTTTCGAAGCAAACTTCATCATCGCCTGTGTTTCAGGTTCTCTGTCGGTAAGAGTGTTGTTTGTATCGGAAATTCTGTCCGGGAAATTTCTGTTCAGATCCCTGCCGTTGGCATTATATCTTGTTGCATTATTCACTGTTGTATCGCCACCGAGTCTGTATGTCCCGTCAGGGTTTGCCAGAGGATTTATCCATATCTCAAGTTTGTTGACTAAGCGGGTGACACGAATGCCTTCTGCAGTATTTTGTCCGTACTGTGTAAGAAGATATTCGGCAAGCCGCAGAGTAAGTACAAATCCGACTAATTCGTCACCGTGCAGGGAAGATGTATATAAGAATTCAGGTTCATCCTCATTCTGATTCACATTATCAGAAATTTTCAGAGCAAGAAGAAGCCTGTTCTGCGCGGAGTAACCGATTGTATCGAGACGGCAGATATCTGGATGAGCAGAAGCATACTGCCACATCATATTCCTGTAAGCAGAATAAGTAGGATAAGTGTCCCATTCCGCCGGACTATCGGAACTCATTTCATGGTTATAAAGCGAACTCGGATGAGGAAGCTCTTCGATTTTAAATTTCATTTTATTTACCTGTATCCATTGTTCCTCATTTGCATAAGCAAAGACATATCCGCTCATTACATTATCGATGGAAACGATCTTTGTAAGTATGTTCAGGTCGACTTCCTGCGTTAACGGAATCCTGAAGTAATGCTCGGGAAATTGTGAGTAGGATATATTTGAAAGAAGAATCAAAAGGAAAATCAGGAAGAAATACTTTATTCTATTTGAACTTTTCATATTCGTAATTCAAATTTCTCAAAAATTAGTCATAATAAAACGAATGATAAATGGAAAAATATATTACATTGATTGAGCGGATACTAATGTTGTCCAAAACGTTTTCATTAAATAATGTTTTTCCGCCACGAATTTCATGAATTACACCAATTGTATTAAAAATATATTTTCAAATTCGTGTCCATTAGTGAAATTAGTGGCAATATCTTGATTTCAATCTTGATGCAGTCTACTTAGGTTAAAAATTCAGACATCGCCGGAGGCAGGTTATTTTATTAAAAACATCCGTTTTGTATCAGAAAAAGCATCTGATGAAAGTTTATAAAAATATGTTCCTGACGGATAATTTTCAGCATTCCAATCCACTTCATACGAGCCCGGCTGAAGCTGTTCGTAAACCAAAGATGCAACTTCATTCCCAAGTACATCATAAATTTTCAGGGAAACAAATCCGGATTCCGGAATTCCAAATTCCAGATGCGTTGACGGATTAAACGGGTTAGGATAATTCTGCCCGAGATAATATTTTTCCGGAAGCGAGGTTTCTGCAAGAGCAACTGATAAAGGACTGCCGGCGTTCACCCATGAAGTATAAATAAGGCTTGCAATGAAGTGAGATGCGTTATTAAACAATATATTTGTGAAATTTCCCGCCAGCTGCCAGTATAACTGGTAATAAGTTGAATTATAGCTTCCGGCAATTGCACGGGCTAAGCTGTCATACTTCAGGACAGAATCAACATACATGTAATTATTGTAAAGAAAATCAAATACGAACCGGTTTATATTTGAAACATAAGTTGCGTTTTCAAAAATATAAGTAATAAAAGCAGAGTCACGGTTTATAAGCTGTGTTTCATACCTTGAATGAACTCCTGTCTGATTTGTATACTGCCCGTCGAAATTTCGTGTAATATGAAGGGGATTATGTCCGTCCGCCACATAGTGTCCCAGGTCCGCGGCATGAAGCATTGCCTTTTGAAAATTACGGAGTTGAAAATATTTTTTTACTGAATCGGTTGTTGCAATAATTGAAAAAGGCAGAATGCCTTTATCGTAGACAAAACTGTTTCCGTGAAGAGCGATTAATGAATCCAGATCCTGAGGTATCCTGCCGTTTGCAATAAATTCGGGATAATCATCGATATCTATGTAGTGTCTCGGGGCTTCATTCGGATCTGTATTTTTCCTGTAATCCGCATCGGATCCGTGAGCGGCAAGAGAGTCAGACCAGTTCAGGAAACTCATTGAAGCCGGGAATGAGATTGCTGATCTTCTGTTAATGATCTTATGTCCGGTGACTCCCCAGCCGTAAATAAAAATTAAACTGAATAACAGCAGAAGAAGTATTTTACCTTTATGATTCATTTGGTATTTTAAATAAATTAACTTTAGTTTTCAAATTCAGATAATTAAACGGAACTGTCCGGTCCGTCACTCTGCCTTTCGTAAAAAGAAGACAATCAGGCCGGTAAGTTTTTATCTCAATGGTTTTTAATGTACTGCAAAATAGAATTATATATACTCATAAGAAATTGAAAAATTATTTTTATTAAAATGCAGGATTCAGGACGATGCCTCCTGCACCGTATACTGATCCATATTTTTTCTGTAAACGTTTAATCCCTTCGGGATTATTTAATATATGGCAATTTTTTAGTTTTGAAATACTGTCTAAATAATCTTTATACATTTGTATTCAGAACTCCTGAATATCAGCCTCTATATCTAAATCTAAAATCATAAATCTAAATTCAGTTAAATTCAAAATTCGATTCATTTGAATTGCTGACTTAAATTATTTTGAATGATGCTTTCGTCATCGTAAATTGATTCTGCGTATGTTTGAGAAAATATCTGCGTCAATCTGCGGGAGAAAATTGTTGTGTACAAAGTTTCAATGTTGTCCAAAACGTTATCAAAGTTTAGACTAAATATTTTAAACGCTTGGGGCTGTCTAAAAAGTCATTATTACCTAAATGTCATTCCCGCGAATGCGGGAATCCAGAATGTAAAT
>JAFDZQ010000097.1:0-11008 GCA_018266895.1 Bacteroidota bacterium | reverse complement strand
CCATCTATACTTTTTAGACAGCCCAAGCTTTGCAAAAGAAAAATCTCCCGCCCGCCTAGCCCGCCTTTGGTTTACCTCGCTGAAAGCGGGCGAGTCATACCGGCGAGGCTGGCTGACGAAAATTTTTAACGTCAATTTTTCGCAGGCGGGTTCTTTTTTACCAAATTAAAAATAAATCTAATTATGTGATTAAATAAAGATTATTTTTCATTTCAAAATTGTTTTTGACGGTAATGACAAAGTTTCAATTCACAAAAACCATAATGCATAGAATCTGAAAGTTATAAGAATTAAATTGATATAATAATTATGAATAAGAATAAATCGGAATATTTTCTAAACCGTGAATTAAGCTGGATAGAATTCAATAAGCGTGTCCTTGAAGAAGCTGAAGACAAATCACAGCCTGTGCTTGAAAGACTGAAGTTTCTTTCTATTTTCAGCACAAATCTGGACGAGTTTTTCATGATCCGTGTTGCAGGATTAAAGCGTCAGGTCAGGAGCGATGTAAATGAACTTACATCAGATAAAATGACTGCGCAGGAACAAAGGGACAGTATTTATGAAATTCTGACACCTCTTATAGAGAAGCAGTATAAAGTTTTCAATGAAGAGATACTTCCGGAGCTTGAAGAAAATCAGATCAGTTTTATAAAATATACTGAGCTTAATGAAAATGATAAAAAGACAGTTGACGATTATTTTGAAGATGAAATCTTTCCTGTTCTTACACCGCTGGCAATTGACAATGTTCACCCTTTCCCAAATCTCTTAAACAGAAGCCTTGCGCTTGCAATTATTCTTGATGATCCTGATACGGAGGAAGTCGAAGAGAAAGTCTGCGTAATACAGATACCCAGTAATATTTCCAGATTTTATTCAATAGAATCGGGGGACAGAAACAGTATTATTCTTCTTGAGGAAATCATTAAAGCCAATGCAGAGAAACTTTTTTCCGGAATGAAATCTATTGACTGCTTTGCATTCAGGATAACAAGAAACGCTGATCTTGAACTTGAAGAAGAAGAAGCAGCCGATCTGCTGACGCTTATAGAAGAAGAAGTTAAAAAAAGAAGGCTCGGGATATTAGTCCGTCTGGAAGTTGACAGAAAAATGCCTGATAAGCTTCTGCAGTTTCTGGTGAACATACTTGATGTTGAACATAATGAGATTTACAAAATTGACGGTCCGCTGAATCTCGGAGATATGATGTCGTTATATAAAATTGACAATCGTGAACTGAAATATGAAGGGTTTACTCCCAGGATCTCATCTTATTTCAGGAATAAGGAAAATTTCTTCAAGGAAATATCAGAACAGGATGTATTCCTTCATCATCCTTTTTATTCTTTTTCATCCGTGAGTGAATTTATAGCTCAGTCAGCCGAAGATGCAAAAGTTTATGCAATAAAACTGACCTTATACAGAACAAGCGGCGATTCGCCGATCATTAAATCCCTGATTGAAGCTGCGGAAAACGGAAAGCAGGTTACTGCAGTGGTCGAACTCAAAGCAAGATTCGATGAAGAAAATAATATTATCTGGGCGAGAGCTCTCGAAAATGCCGGTGTTCACGTCGTTTACGGCATTGCAGGACTGAAGACACATTGCAAGATGGCGCTTGTAGTCAGAAAAGAGGAAAAAGGAATGAAAAGGTATGTTCATTTAAGCACGGGAAATTACAATGCTGCAACCTCGAAAATTTACACGGACTTCGGGCTATTTACCGCAAATCAGGAATTCTGCAAGGATGCATCGAATCTGTTCAATTATCTTACCGGCTACTCAAAACACAGCAGTTACAAAAAACTTCTGGTCGCTCCTCTGAACCTGAGAAGGAAAATGCTTAAGATGATTGATGATGAAGTGAAATCACACAAAGAGAACGGGAACGGATATATTCTGTTCAAAATAAATTCAATGATAGATGAAGAGGTGATAATGCATTTGTATCAGGCATCCAAAGCTGGTGTAAAGATCGATCTGATCACGAGAGGAATGTGCAGACTGAGACCTAAAGTAAAAGGTCTTAGTGATAATATTAATGTTTACAGTATTGTAGGAAGATTCCTTGAACACAGCAGAGCATACTATTTTCAAAACAACGGACAGCCGAAACTTTATCTCGGAAGCGCCGACGTGATGCAGAGAAATTTTGACAGAAGGATCGAAGTGCTTTTTCCCATTGATGACAAAAGGATCAAAGATGATATAACTGAAATTCTGAAACTTTATCTGAAAGATACTGCAAAGACACGGGTAATGATGAGCAACGGCACATACATTAAAAAGGAAGAGCTGCTTAAAGAAAGTTCCGAGCCTTTTGAAAGTCTGAACATACAGGAATATTTTGTTAAAAAAGTGATCAAGAAACATGAAAAAGAACTCAAACAGGAGATGAGAAAAAAGATAACTCAGAACGGCGCTCATAAAAAATCCAAAGTTTAGTTAACTCATTAAACTGATTTCATCATTATTACTCCGCAGAAAATTTAAATGCCGAAAAGAACGGATATAAAAACAATTCTTATAATTGGAAGCGGTCCTATTGTAATTGGTCAGGCTTGTGAATTTGATTACTCCGGAACTCAGGCAGTTAAAGCTCTCAAAGAAGAAGGATACAGAGTAGTACTCATAAATTCAAACCCCGCAACGATAATGACCGATCCTGAAATTGCAGATGCTACATATATTGAACCTATCACGAGTAAATTCATAGAAAAGATCATTGAAAAGGAAAGACCGGAAGCTATACTGCCTACAATGGGAGGACAGACTGCTTTGAATGCTGCTATGGATCTGCATGAAAAAGGAATTCTTAAAAAATACACTGTAGAACTCATTGGTGCAAAAGTTGAAGCAATAAGAAAAGCCGAATCTCGGGAAGAATTTCATGATGCAATGCAGAAGATCGGACTTGATGTAGCTAAGGGAAAATTCATTCGGAATTTCAGTGAGGCAAAAAACTTCGCAGAGGAAACTGGATTTCCGATAATAATCAGACCTTCTTTTACACTCGGCGGAACAGGCGGAGGCATTGCATACAATGTGGAAGAATTTGAAACGCTTGTAACAAGAGGACTTGAAGCATCGCCAACGAATGAGGTATTGATCGAAGAGTCTCTTCTGGGCTGGAAGGAATTTGAACTTGAAGTGATGAGAGACATCAATGATAATTTCGTGGTGATCTGTACAATAGAAAATTTTGATCCGATGGGAGTTCATACAGGAGACTCTATTACAGTTGCTCCTTCCCAGACACTTAACGATAAACAGTATCAGGTTCTTCGTGATGCAGCGAAGAAAGTAATTTCGGAGATTGGTGTTGAAACCGGCGGGTCTAATATTCAGTTCGCGGTAAATCCTGAAAACGGAAGAGTCATTGTTATTGAGATGAATCCGAGAGTATCAAGGAGTTCAGCGCTGGCATCCAAAGCAACGGGATTTCCGATTGCGAAAATCGCCGCAAAACTTGCAGTCGGTTATACGCTTGATGAAATACCAAATGACATAACAAAGACCACACCTTCCTGTTTCGAACCTGTAATAGATTATGTAGTTTTGAAAATTCCGAGGTGGGATTTCGATAAATTCAGGTCGTCAAATCCCGAAAGCGATGTACTTGGCATTCAGATGAAATCAGTAGGCGAAGTAATGTCTTTCGGAAGAAATTTTAAAGAGGCACTTCAAAAAGCCCTGCGCTCACTTGAAACAGGCAGATCAGGTCTCGGCTCTGACGGAAAGGATAAATTCAGTTTTGAATATCTGACAAACCTGAAAGGTGAAGAAAAGGCAAATTTAAAATTAAGAATTCTCAGTAAACTGAAAACTCCGAGAAGCGATAATATTTTTTATATTCGTTATGCAATGCTGACCGGAGCAAGCACGGATGAAATTCATAATTCCACAAAGATTGACAAATGGTTTATAAATCAGATACAGCAGATTGTAGAGACGGAGAGAGAGCTGCATGAGTATGAGATCTGAGATTCTGATTTGTTTTTTGGTTTGTGCTTTGTGTTTGCAAATATGCCGGATTTGATTTTTTTTACTTCAAAAGCACCATTCGTTTTGTAACTGTCTTCCCGGAAGTATTCATAGTGTAGTAATAAATTCCGCTTGGCGCATTGCCGGCAAGCCAGGTGATCTCATAAGTTCCTGCATTAAGTGATTCACTGACAAGAGAAGCGGTTTCCTTCCCAAGCATATCATAAATTTTCAATGAAACAAATCCCTGTTTCGATATTCCGAATTCAAAATTTGTAACCGGGTTAAACGGATTAGGATAATTTTGTGAAAGGAAAATACCGGATGGAATTTCAGAAGAAACATTTTTAACTGAAGTAAGAAAATTATTATAAAGAACCTGCAAAGAATCAATCGGATCTTTGTTGACAGGAGTGTTATTCACGTTCAGACTGAGATAGAGAGTTCCGAGAGTATCCTGAGTTCTTCCGACTCTCAGAAATGCCGAGATCGAAGAAGTATTCCTTCCTGCGCATCTTGTATCCGCTCCGATCACTTTTGCGCCCTGAAGCGCAGCCATTAATTTGTCTGCGAGAGTTCCCTGAGTCCTTAAAAAACGCGCCTGCATTGAATCGAGTATCTGCTGTCCGAGCAGAATGTTTCCCTGTATGGAATAAGTCGGACCGAGTATATGATTTTTATAATCGAGACAATTTACACCTGTGTAAGCAGCCGTTCTGCCGCCTGATATAAGATCAACTATTCCGTATTGTCTTACAGAAGGATTTCCCTGAGCGTCATGAGCTACAACGGAATCCCTTATCTGCTGCGGCGAAAGTCCGAGGTTCATCAGGCTTCTTGCATAGTTCTGATTCGATGAAAGATAAGATGCCTGTGTGTGTATCACTCCTCTGCCCGGATGCACATCGCTGAGAATAATGCTTCCCGCGACACACGAAGCTCCCGCGCTTCCGACCTCTCCTGTAACAGGATCAATGGCAACAATTGAAAAAGTATCCTGTGATCTTGATGAGCTTATGCTGATGAATAAAATTAAAACAGAAATAAGAATTTTGATTAGCTTCATGATATTAATGATTATTTATGTAAGCTAAGTAATTATTGAAAAGCTTTAAATGTATTATTCTAAAGACATGAATTAAATTGAAAGCATCTTCTGCACGGGAAAGAAATTATTAAGCACAGAGAATCAGATTATATTAAAAAAATCTAAAATCAAAGATCTATTTTTTAACTTTGTATAGTATAGTTACTGGATTAGTTGTTGATGTCACTACTTCCAGTTCTTCAGGCGGAGATTCTGCAAAAAGAAGATTTTTCTTAAGATTTTCAGTTGAAGAAATTAGTCCTTCATTTTCGCTGACAAAAACATAATCTACATTATTGTACTTAACATTCTGAATAAATTCCTGATAATTTTCAGAATAAGGCATAACAACAAATTGCATGTTTAAATAATATGCTATATGAGGTTTTCTTGCCATAATTGATTTTCCGTAAAATTCTTCTTTATAATTTTTTTCAACGAAGTCTCTTACTGTTAAAATTTCAACCGGTACTTTATTTATATCTTCCTTAGCAATTAAATAAGAATTATAAAAATTCAACATTATCAAAGAAAACAATATCAATCCGAAAAGTTTGAGATTAGAGAATTTCAGATTAAACTTTTCAAGAAAATCCAGAGAAAAAACATTAACGATTAGAAAACAATAAAATGGTAATAAAGGAATCGAGAATCTTTCCGAATAAAAAATCAGCAATATTTGAAGATAGAAAATAAAACTTCCCAGTAAAAAGTATTTTGCAGAAATATTCTCTGATTTCCATTTTAGAATAAATAAAATTAAACTGATACCAAGCAGAATACCAATGTATTTAGGGAAAAATCTGAATGCATCTTTGGTAAAATAAGTTATGAAATTTTTTCCAACTTTTTTTGTAAATGTTCCAAAGTCCCTGAATACGACATCCTGCATTGAATTAAATGTATCCTGATTTTTTGATATCCATTCATCTTTTGACATAGTATCAGGTTTATATATAGTAAAAGCTGTGTTTTTGTAATTCATATTGTAAATGAAATGTCCGGTTATCTTATAGCAAATTAATCCCCAGCCTGAAACTAAAATAATTACAGGGATTAAATAATAAACTACCGGTTTTAAAAAAATATTACTTTTAGAAATATTTTCGGTATTAATTGTTTTGTGAAATTTCGAAAAAATAATTAACAATGCAAATAATATCAAAGATATTCCTGTATATCTGGTAAGATAAGCAAGTCCTGTTATTATTCCCGCAAACAGTAAATTATTAAAATTTAAATTGTCTTCCTTTAAAAGAAAAAACATAGTAGAAGTATAAAACACAAGAAAAAGCATATCTGTACCGGGTTCATAAGTATATCTCCAAAATACATTATTAACTGAAACAAACAACACTACTATTAAAGCACCTTCACGGTTAAAAATTGAGTTAACTAATTTTGAAATAAAAAAAAGAGATATACTAGCGCAAAGGACATTTAGAAACTTTCCTGCTAAATAAAAATCATACTTAAAAAAGAAACCTGTGACAGCTAAAAAAAGCTGATATACAGGTCCTCTGAATTGATCAATAATTAAACTTCCTTTTAAGAATTCTTTTGCCTGAGTAACATAAGCGACATAGAAGTCAGTTTCTACACCGTAATCGCCAATAAGCCGGTTAGACATAGTAATTATTAACATCACTATAAAATACAATACGGGTATTATATAAAAGAAAATGTTTGAGTTAAGGAAACCGGATTCTGAGAAAATAAAATTCTTTTTATTCAAAATAAAATTTTAATTAGATTTTATAAATATAATGATTTATTTAATAAAAAATTATTGTTAAAGAAGAAAAAGTAATTAATGTTTGAGTATAAAAAATAATTATTACAATTAAATATTTTTGATTTGAAACACATCTCTCAAAATGTTATGGTAAAAATACATTTACAACAGAGATTAACTCCCCAGAGTTTATACAAACAATTATTTTATAAAAATTAATATATCCCACTTATTGAAGTATGGTTACTTGTTGTAGTACTATTTTTGATCAACAAAAAGATATAACCAAAAAATCTTCTCTTAAAAATTTTTTAATTTAAATTCAAATGAATAAAATATTTTAACTCTTCTATGCTAATCACAGTCCAAAATATTTATTTAACCTTTTTTAATTCAAATCTTTAACATTATTTTTTCTATGTGGATTGTAAATTTCTGTTAATACTTCTATTCATAACAGAATCATATGAAAAATTATTTTTTGAAAACATTTTAGGGAATTGCGTTTAAAAAATGAAATTAAGAAAAATTTTAATTAACTTGATTTTCAAAGTAGAATAATTTACAGTTAAATAAATAAGTTTTAAAAGTACAAATTATAATAGTTTTTTTAATATATAACTAACCTTAAAAATATTTAGAAATAATATGCTTTAAAATTTTTTAAACCGGAGTTAGAAAATAAATTTTAAATTTCAAATGTTGTTGTTTCTTTGGAAAAAGAAAATCTTTCGTTGTCACAAATTAATTATAAGTTTCTTAATTTAAAGTGGTTTTAAAAACTACTCGCTCTTCTTTAACAACTGAAATATACTATAATTTTTTTTGTCATATTAAATTTAAAGGCATGAAAATAAGTAAATATTGTTTGAATTTATTATTCATATTTTGGATTGTAAATTTTCAATTCAGCTTTGGAACTACATATTATGTTAGTACAAGTGGTGATGACGAAAATAATGGAATTTCTACTTCATCACCATGGAAAACTCTTAAGAAAATAAGTCGATATAGTATAAATCCTGGCTTCAATGCGGGCGATGTAATAAAGTTTGAGGGGGGATCTATTTTTGAGTCAGACACATCATTTTATGGATCAAAGTTATGGGTAGGAAGCGGTGGGCTGATTGGATCCCCTATAGTGTACACAAGTTATGGAGGAATGAGAGCAACAATTAAAGCAGATACTATAGGATTGTATTGCAAAGACAAGGAATTTATAGAAATTCGAAGTTTGAACTTTACTAGTAATTATAATCCATTTAATCAAAGCAACACATCTTTTTATAATAATATAGGGATCTGGTTTGAAAATTCTACTAACAATAAATTAAAAGGAATATTAATTGATAGTTGTAAAGTTTCCAGATTTCTAAACACAGGAATTTCATTTGTAACAGATGTTTCAGTAAGTGGAGGATATGAAAATATAAAAGTTATTAATTGTAAAATAGATTCTATTGGTCATTTTGGGGTGTTTGTGTCATATTATGGCGTAACTTATCCATTTTCAAACTATCCAAACAAAGATATATCGATTATAAATTGTGAAGTTTCTCGAGTTAAGGGATTTTCCAGTAGTTCCATTGGAACTTATACAGGGACTGGTATACTTTTAATTGATGTAGATTCAGCATTAATAGAGCGTAATTTAGTTTATAGCTGTGGTGGTATGGGTTATATAGCATATGGTTCAGGTCCTGACGGTATTGAAACTGCTCAATGCAAAAAAATTATTTATCAGTATAATGAAGCTTATGATCAAAAGACTTCTTCGGAAACTGATGGAGCTGGGTTACATTTTGGAGATGGTGTTCAAAATAGCATTATGCAATATAACTACTCTCACGATAATGATGGAGCTGGTTTTAACTGTTTTTCTTATTATTCATCATACCCATTATCAGATAGTAATAATGTTATAAGATATAATATCAGTGCAAAAAATTCTAGAAAATGTGGCGATAATCATGGTGAAATTGAAGTAGGAGCTGGTAATCAATCTACTACATATGATATTGAAATATACAATAATACAATCTATACTATTAAGAACTGTGGCTCAGATATGGCAGGAATATATTTATATAGAAGCTTAGATAGTATTTCCATTAGAAATAATGTTATTATTTGTACTGATTCTACAGTTTCCTTAATTAGATATTATCCTCCTGTATCTTCTTCTTCTAATACTTTTTTGATACAAGGAAATGATTATTGGTCAACTAAACAGTTTTTTAAATTTCAAGAAGGATACAGTATTTATTACTCTTATACCGATTGGCAATCTGCAACGGGTAGAGAAAAAATAAACAATAACAATGTTGGTTATACAATAGATCCACTATTGCTGAATCCTGGTAATGGAGGAAATGTTAACAATCCTTATAAATTAGATACTTTAAATGCTTATAAATCCAAGCCGGGTTCAATTATTGTTGAGAATGGAATAAATTTGCATTCATTGTTTGGAATTAATATTGGTAGCTTTGATTTTTATGGAACAACTATTCCTACAGCAAATGAATTTGATATAGGTGCTTATGAGGATAATTCAGAATTTATAATTGTTGACTTAAATTTATATATTCAAGGATTTTTTAATTCAATTTCTGATAGTCAAGTTGGGGATACTATAAGACTTTATCTTGCAGAATCCTCATCGCCTTACTTAGTATTTGATTCTTCAAAATCTTTTGTTAATTCCGAAGGCGAAGGATCTTTTTTATTTAATACTGACATTTTGAAAGATCATGGGGAAGATTTTTTTCTGATTATAAAACATAGAAATAGTATAGAGACATGGAGCAGTGAATCATTATACTTAATAATTCCTGGTGGTAGGGTAAATTTTTCTTTCTCAATAGATTCATCTAAAACATATGGAAACAATATAATAAAGAAAAGTTCTAAGTGGTGTATTTATAACGGTGATGTAAATCAAGATGGAACTATAGATGCTTCTGACTATAGTTTTGTAGAAAATGATTCTGGGAATTCTTTGTCTGGTTATGTAGTCTCTGATTTAACCGGAGATAATTTTGTTGACGCAGAAGATGTAAGTTTAATTGACAATAATATTTTACTTGGCGTAAGTTCTATTACACCTTAAATAATGTTAATTTATAAAATTAATTAGTATTTTCTATTCATAGAACCCTTCAATTAAAAACTCCGTTCTTATAAGCAAAAATGGAAATAACTTCTTAAGAACATTAATTTTGTTTAAAATTTACATAACAGATTTTGAAAAAGATTTTCTCCGGCGAAGTCTCTTGGTTTTCCGGACTCCGCCGTTTACAATCAGCCTTCAAAAAGTCTATTTTATAGAATTTTACGAAATTATACTTTAAGTTAAGTTTAAAATCAGAATAATTACTTCGTACAAATTTAAACACATTTGATCTACATGTTATAGACATTTATAATTAAAATTAATGATAATTAATCGAGACAATTGGTTCCTGTGTAAGCCGCCGTTCTGCCTCCGGAGATCAGATCAACAATTCCGTATTGCCTTACAGAAGGATTTCCCTGAGCGTCATGAGCTACAACGGAATCCCTTATCTGCTGCGGCGAAAGTCCGAGGTTCATCAGGCTTCTTGCATAGTTCTGATTCGATGAAAGATAAGATGCCTGTGTGTGTATCACTCCTCTGCCCGGATGCACATCGCTGAGAATAATGCTTCCCGTGACACACGAAGCTCCCGCGCTTCCGACCTCTCCTGTAACAGGATCAATGGCAACAATTGAAAAAGTATCCTGGGATCTTGCTGAGTTTATGCTGAAGAATAAAATTAAAACAGAAAAAAACAATTTTGAATAGCTTCATGATATTAATGATTATTTATGTAAGCTAAGTAATTATTGAAAAGCTTTAAATGTATTATTTCCGAGATTAAAATTTAAAAAAATTATTAATTATTAACTGAAGTCGACTGCTATATGATTAAACTCAGGAAACTGCCACTAATTTCAATAATTAAACCGAATTTGAAGTAGTGTTAGTATAATCATTGTGAATTCGTGTATTTCACTCAGGGAAAAAATCTTCAAATATCTATTGGGTCCAACCTGAATTCAGTGTTGTCCAAATTAATTTATTTTTGTAATAAATATTTATTTCTATTAAAAATTTAAATAAAATGTAAACTTTTTGAAACAACCCCACCCTGCCGGGGCTGTCCAAAAAGTATAGA
>JAFDZQ010000096.1 GCA_018266895.1 Bacteroidota bacterium | reverse complement strand
AATTACGAATTACAAATTAAGAATTACAAATTATGAATTACAAATTACGAATTACAAATTACGAATTACAAATTACGAATTACAAATTACGAATTACAAATTATGAATTACAAATTATGAATTACAAATTATGAATTACAAATTATGAATTACAAATTAAGAATTACAAATTAAGAGTTAAGAATTACGAATTAAAAATTACGAATTTTGTAATACGGGAATTAAAATTCAAATTACAGATGTTAATCTGAACAATGATCAATTATAATTTAGCATTATTGGACAAAAAAAACTGCGGAATAAGTAGTTAAGACTTTCAAAGGTAAATCAGATAAGGTTTATAAGATTTGAGATTATTTGTTTATGATAATGTATGAAAAAACTTCCGGAGCTTTAAAACTCCGGAAGTTTCAGATGTTACAGAAGCAGAAAAAATATCATACATTAATTTGTAAAAACAGTTTATGTCTAGTTTTTATTTCATCACAACAAGCTTCTTCACCGCAACAAAATCATTTGCAGTCATCCTGTAAAAATAAACTCCGCTTGAAAGATTGCCTGCATCGAATTTAATTATGTAATATCCCGGCTCTTTAATTTCATTTACTAATGTTACTAATTCTCTCCCAAGTACATCATAAATTTTCAAAGTTACAAATCCAAGTTTCGCAATTCCAAATTCCAGATTCGTAACCGGATTAAAAGGATTCGGATAATTCTGCGAAAGAAAATATTGTTCAGGGATCATTTCACTGTAAGAATTTACGAATGTAAATCCGCCGCCGTCAACTGTTTTCAGTATCGCACCTGTTACTCCGGCAATGTAACCTGTATCATTATTGAACGGAAAGCAGACTGAAGTAAGCTGATTATTGTAAGGTGTATTAAGTTTATTCCAGGTTTCACCTGAGTTAGTCGTTTTCAGAATATAAGATGCTCCGTAACTTCCACCGATAACAAATCCTGTCTGACTGTTATTCGGGAAACAAATCCCGTAAGTATTCACTCCTGACTGATATCCGCTCCAGTTAATCCCGCCGTTAGATGTTTTAAGTATTTTTCCCGCCCATTCAACAGCATAACCGTTCTGATCATCAGCAGGAAATGAAATATCAACCAGCCCTGAAACCGTTTCTGTAGTCTGCTGAATCCAGTTCATGCCTCCGTTGGTTGTTTTATAAATTCTTCCTAATGAGCCTGATTCTCCGCAAACATAGCCGGTAAAATTATCAGCAGGAAAACTAATTGAATTAAGAAAGACAGACGGTGCTGTCAACTGTTCCCAGTTATCCCCGCCATTAGTTGTTTTTAAAATAACTCTGTCTCCTGAAATATATCCGGTGCTAGCATTTACCGGAAAATCTATATCGGATAATTCAGCACTTACTCCGATTGCAATCTGCTGGACCCAGTTCTGTCCTCCATCATTAGTTTTAAATATCCTTCCTGATCCTCCGACGACATATCCTGTTTCATTATCGAAAGGAAAAAGAATTTCACGGAACATTACTGTACTGCCGCCTGCAGACTGAGGAATCCATTCTTCGCCGCCGTTGGTTGTTTTCATGATCATTCCGGAGCCGCACACGTATCCCGTCTGACTATTTACAGGGAAGCAAACTGACTCGGTCCACTTGGTTAATCCCTTTCTAATGCTGTTCCATGTAAGACCGGAATCGGTTGTTTTCAGCAAGGCTCCTGTCATCCCGGCTGCAATACCTGAATTTGCATTTGAAAACGAAACCGAGTACATGAAGTTGTTATTTGCATCGGGCACATTGTAGCCGGTCCAGTTTATTCCTCCGTTTGTTGTTCTCATGTAATATCCGAATGTACCAACTGTAACTCCGGTCTGATCATTTTCAGGAAAATCAATTGAATAGAATTGTGCATTTGAACCCGTCAATTGCGAAATCCAGTTGACTCCGCCGTTCGTAGTTTTATAAATTTTCCCCGGATAACCTGTTACGTAACCGACCTGACTGTTTTGAGGGAAACATAACGAATTAAAAGTGCCGGTAAGTCCCTGACTTTGGTTTAACCATTCCAGACCTCCGTTAGTGGTCTTCAGAATTAGTGGATCAACATTATTAAAAGTTCTTCCGCAAACATAACCCGTAACTGCATTTTCAGTAAATTCAAATTCATTGAATACACCGTTAACGGTCGGATTCAATGGGATCCAGCTGTCTCCGCCGTTTACTGTTTTGTATATAAATCCCAACGTATCTGCTGAGCTTACACCTGTTAAATATCCTGTCTGATCATCAGACGGAAAATTTACAGTGTAATAATGTTCATTATTAGTAAAAGATTTGTCGATCCATGTAATACCGCCATTAGTGGTCTTGAGAATCGTACCGTTGATGCCAACAGCATATCCGATATTCTGCTGAGCAGTGAAATCAACTGAAGCCAGTCTGTTATAAGTACCTGATTTCTGAATTGACCAGCTTTCACCTGAATCGGTCGTTTTAAGTATCATTCCAACATCACCGACAGCATAGCCGGTTGAACTGTTTATGAAAGTGACCAAATTAAGATTATTTCCCTGCGGCAGGGGATTCTGCCACTGCCATGAGCTTTGAGATTTTGCATTTGAAATACCTAAAATTAAGAGTAAAGCTAATAAATATTTTTTCATTTTGATATCCTCACATTAAATTTACAATTGATAATTACTTTTAGCTTATATTATCAACTTTTAACTTTTAACTTTTAACTTTTAACTTCCAACTTTCAACTTTTAATTTACTTCATCACAACAAGCTTCTTCACCGCAACAAAATCACCCGCTGTCATTCTGTAAAAATAAACTCCGCTTGCAAGATTGCCGGCATCGAATTTAATTTTGTAATATCCCGGCTCTTTAATTTCATTTACTAATGTTATTAATTCTCTTCCAAGGACATCATAAATTTTCAAAGTTACAAATCCAAGTTTTGCAATTCCAAATTCCAGATTCGTAACCGGATTGAACGGATTCGGATAATTCTGCGAAAGTTCAAACTTATCCGGAATGCCAATGCTTACTTCTTCAGCGAGTTCGAAGTATTCAAAGTTGCCGTTGAAGTCAATCTGCTTCAGTCTGTATTTATATTTACCTGTTGTAAGATTCTTGTCTGTGAATGAATAATTCGACAATTCCGAAATTGTCCCGTGACCGCTGACAAATCCGGCTTTGACCCATTGGTTTTCTGTTGAAAATCTTTCTATGTCAAATCCTGAATTATTCAGTTCAGAAGATGTTGACCAGTTGAGAGTTACATTTCTTCCGCTTACATAAGAGATAAATGATACCAGTTCGACAGGCAGGGGATTATCAACATATACATGTTTAGTACAAAGAATGCTGTCAGGGGTAACATAATAAAGAATAAAATGTCCGGGATTATTTCCTGCATCCGCATATATTGAATCATTGTGATTATTAGAAACTATTCTGGCCTGCGTAGATTCGAAATTTGATATATCCCAGTAAGCATCGGGATTAGATTCCGCAAAGTAAAGGTTTAAAGAATTTCTCAAAACAATCTGAGATCCTGTAATGCAAGAAAATTGTGCTTCCCAGAAGACAAAAGCAGTGTCACGTAATTTCCCTGATACTGCAATGATGGTATCTTTACCCGGATTAGTACCTGTATAACAGTACTGAACATTTCCGCTTCCGTCTGAAATACCTGTGCCGTATCTTTCATTAGATCCTTTTACAAAATAATTGATCCTGGTGTTTTCAAGAGGGAAATCAAGTTTATTTTTAACATTGGCAGTTAAGCATATTTGCTCGTTCACTTGTTTCAAAGAAATTACAGGTGAAAGATCCAGTGCAGACAATGTCTTTGCAGGATCTCCTTTTCCAAAATATAAATAGGAAGATCCGGTTCCATTATCTTTTTCCGGTGCCCCGACAATGAAATCGGAGTATCCGTCACTGTTTACATCTCCTGCAGTTGATACGCTTTTTGCAAAATTACAGGAAGTCTCCGCTCCTTCTGCAAAGAAATCGTAAGTATTGTCCATGTTTTCTCCGCCGTTAAAAATGTAAGATTTGCCGGAACTCTGATTATTAGCCCATGCACCGAATATTACGTCCGAATAACCGTCTCCGTTAAAGTCTTCGCTCATACCTGTTGCTCCAAAATGATCACTTAAAAATTCGTAGTTCATTGAAACATCAGGAATATTGTCAGGTATACTTCCTCCGAAGAATATCATGGCATTGCTTTCACCTCTTGACCATTCATCTAATCCGACTGCCATATCATCATATCCATCATTATTGACATCTCCTGCAGTATATACGAAAACGTCATAATTATTTATAATATTATTTCCGTGCAGAATCAAATCAATATTGTTATCCATAACACTTCCGCCGAAGTATACAAAAGCTCTTATATTATCACTATAATTAAAAATGCCAACCATGACATCCGAGAATCCGTCTCCGTTTATATCTCCTGCAGTTGAAACCGGATTCCCATAGAAGAAACCTTCATTTCCTCCACTAAAAACCAGATCGGGAATATTATCCATATTGTTTCCGCCAAAATATATACAAGGATGTTTTCCGCCTGCAAGGACATCCGAATAGCCGTCTCCATTTACGTCACCTGCACCGGAAACACTATAACCGAAGCAGTCATTAGCTAAATCATTTTGCAGTATCAGGTCAGGTATATCATCCATGCCGGCACCTCCAAAGTAAATATATGCTCTGCCGGTTTGAGATGACCAGCCGTATGCCCCGACAATTACGTCATCAAAACCATCTTTGTTTAAATCACCTGCACCTGAGCAGGAATATCCGAAATAAGTATTCTGTAAGAAAGAATTCTCACCTGAAAGAACAACAGAAGGAGTATTTCCGGGAGCAGGTCCGCCGTAAAAAACGTAAGCTCTTCCAAGGCTGCCGTTGTAACCCGGAGCACCGATAATAAGATCATCATATCCGTCCTTATTAATGTCACCGGCTTTTTTTACGCAGGTCCCGAATTTATCCTGAGAGTTTTCACCAATATATATAACTCCGGGATCCAGCCGTCCAAAATTAAGATCATACAGATATACTCTGCCTCTTGAACTTCCAAACCCCGGTGCACCGGTGATTAAATCAGGATATCCGTCATTATTGAAATCCCCGGCACAAGCTACTGAGAAGCCTGATGCGTCACCGTTGTTCTCACCACTGTAAGTTCTGTCAGGCGTACCGTCCATATTCGATCCGCCGTAATAAATATTTACCATACCTCTGTAAGCCCACCATGAAAATCCGGGCAGACCGACAACTACATCAGAGAATCCGTCATTATTTACATCTCCGAGAGTTGATACGCTGCGTCCCAGAAAACTGTGAGGATTTCCTGTTTCTCCTGAAAGCCTGACATCGGATATTGTGTCCATTCCCGGACCGCCAAAGAAAATATCTGCTCTTCCGAATTCGTAGAAATATCTGTCGCCTCCTATAATTATATCAGGATAGGTATCTCCGTTTACATCCCCGGCTGAAGAGACAGATATTCCAAACGCACTTTGTGTTGAACCAATCCAGACTTCTGTAGATCCCTGAAATGTCATATCGGCTGAATTATTAATGACTGCTGAACCAAAATATAAGTATGCGCGTCCGATAAAGGAATTGTAACCGTATGCGCCTATCACAAAATCATCATATCCGTCATTGTTCACATCTTTGACTGAAGCAGCCGAACACCCGAAATAGCTTCCCGAAGTTTCTCCAGTCAAAGTCAGATCGGCTGATGCATCCATCGGACTGCCCCCGAGATATAAAAAGCATGAACCTGTATTTAAGTTGGTATATCCTGCTCC
>JAFDZQ010000095.1 GCA_018266895.1 Bacteroidota bacterium | reverse complement strand
CATATTCAAAAATATTTTGGACGGATGTGATTTTTTTTTCAGTCCTGTACATAATTTAACCCCACTGTCATACACCTTCAGTGCATGTCTCAAAACAATCAATTTGTTTTGACTCAGTCTCTTCGTCGAATTTGGGAGGGGGTTTGCATAATTCATTCAGTTTCTTAATGTTTTACACGACAGATATATTTCATACAAATCTATTTTAATATCGTTTAGGACGAATATGAATTTTTTACACATTCGTCCAAAACTCTCAGGCGTGTTTGTTTTATTTAATTTAAACTTGAAATGTGATCAGAAAACGAATAAAAATTTTTTAAATAAAATTATTTTGGACTTTAATGATTGAAATTAACACACTATAAATTTAATTGAATGGAGTTAGTTTTTTAAAATGACTATTTTTAAAAAGTTTAAAATTAAAAACATAGATTATGCCGGAAATATTTAAAAAGATTATTCTTCTGGGAAGACCTGCTTCAGGAAAATCTGAAGTAATAGCATATTTGAAAAACACTTCAGACGAGGAAAGACTGAAGCGGTTTCATCTTGGCAAGATAAAAGAAATAGATGATTTCCCCATGCTCTGGACATGGTTTGAGGAAGATGCCATACTCTCAAAAAAATTCGGTAAGCCAAGAATACACACTGACGAAGACGGTTATTTTATAGAACAGTATTTATGGAACCTGCTTATAGAAAGGATCTCTCTTGATTACACAAAATTAATCAGGGACAATCCTGATTTTCATGATAACGGGACAGCCCTGATTGAATTCTCAAGAGGAACAGAACACGGCGGATACAAAGATGCATTCAGACATTTGTCAAAAGAAGTTCTGGAGAATGCAGCATTGGTATATATTAACGTACCGTTCGAGGAATCACTGAGAAAAAACAGAAAGCGTTATAATCCTTCAAAACCGGACAGCATACTTGAACACGGACTTCCTGATGCAAAGCTCGAAAAAATGTATAAGGAAGTTGACTGGGAAGAAGTTTCAAAAAATTCAAAAACTCATATCGATATCAACGGAGTAAGTGTTCCTTATTTTGTTTTTGAAAACATGCCTTCGAAGACTGATGATCCCGTAATTCTCGGACCGGAACTTGACAAGGTATTTGCAGGTCTCTGGAAATTATACAAAAAATAGAATCTGAAAACATTCAGGGAGAAACAGAAAATGCAGTTTCTCCCTGAATTTTTATTGCAAAAAAATTTTATTCTAACTCAGGAGTTTTTGTTACTGCCGGTTTGTTTTTCTTTCTCACTTTTATATTCAGCATTTCAACGAGGAATGAGAAAGCCATCGCAAAATACACATAGCCTTTCGGAACTTCCACATGGAATCCTTCAACAAGCAGCAGCAGACCAATCATAAGCAGGAATGAAAGCGCCAGCATTTTTATAGTCGGATGTCTGTGAATAAAATCGCTCACTTTCCCTGCGAAAATTATCATAACGATCATTGAAATAATAATGGCGATAATCATTATAGATACATGCTTTACCAGACCAACGGCTGTGATAACGGAATCCAGAGAAAAAACCAGATCAAGAACAACTATCTGAAAAATTATATTCCAGAATTTTGATTTGCCAGCAGACTTTTCAGATTCTTCTTCCTCTTCAAGTTTATTATGAATTTCAAGGGTGCTTTTGACAATCAGAAACAATCCTCCTCCCATTAAAATCAGATCCCTTCCGGAGAAGGAAAATCCGAAAATTGATATAAAGGGAGCAACAAGTCCTGCTATGTAAGATATTCCGAGTAAAAGTAGAATCCTGAAAATTAAGGCAATGGACAGCCCGGTAATCCTACCCTTCTCCCTTTCTTTTTCATCAAGCCTGCCAGTAAGAATGGAAATGAAAATAATGTTGTCTATACCCAGAACAATTTCCAGAAAAGTAAGTGTGAGAAGACTAACATAAGTTTCAGGAAGTAAAAATAATTCGAAAAAACTCATTCAAAAAATTAGATTCAATAAAAATTAAAAAGTAAAATTATATTTTACAGACAATTTATTCCTGACCTTTTTGAGATTCATATTCCGCAATGATCTTAACTTCTACTTCTTTAGGTACATCCTCGTAGTGAGAAAAATTCCTGTCGTAATAACCTCTTCCCTGAGTAATCGATCTTAACTTTGTAGAATAATCATTCATTTCGGACAGTGGAATCTGACAAGTAATTTTCTGAAGTTTTCCGAAGACATCCATGCCCTGGATTCTCCCACGTCTTGAGGATATATCACCTGAAACCGATCCCATGAATTCTTCGGGGAAAACAACTTCGACATTATAAACCGGTTCGAGTATAACCGGATTCGCATCTTTAAAGCCTTTTTTAAATGCCTGTGAAGCTGCGATCTTGAATGAAATTTCATCAGAGTCAACGTTGTGGTATGAACCGTCGAAAAGAGTAACCTTAACATCTATTACTTTATTTCCAATCAGGACTCCCGAATTCATAGTTTCCAGCAAACCTTTTTCCACTGCTGGAATAAATCTTCCCGGGACGACACCGCCTACGATGGCATTTACAAATTCAAATCCCTTGCCTCTTTCAACAGGTTCAATTTTTATCAGCACATGACCGAACTGTCCTCTTCCGCCTGATTGTTTTTTATGCTTGTACTCTACGCTGTCAACTTTTGAACGGATAGTTTCACGGTAAGGAATTTTCGGGTTTGTAACATTCACTTCAAAATTATATTTGCTTTTCATCCTGTTCAGAATGGTGTTAAGATGAATTTCACCCTGACCGCTGATTATGGTCTGAGCAGTTTCAGGATTGAATTCAACCAAAAATGTCGGATCCTCTTCATGAAGTGAATGCAATGCCGAAGCTATTTTATCATCATCTCCTTTATTTTTTGCGTGGATCGCGAGTGACATATTCGGCTTTGGAAAATTAATTTCAGGAAGGACTACGGCATAATTTTTTGAACTCAGAGTATTGTTTGTATGAGAATCTTTAAGTTTAACTACAGCAGCAATATCGCCGCAGACTACTTCGTTCATTTCCTTTCTTTCCTTGCCGTTCATAGAATACATCTGTGAAAGTCTTTCGGTTTTTCCGTTAGCTTCGTTAATCATATCCATTCCTGCTTTAACCTTGCCGGAATAGACTCTGAAGAATGAAAGTTCGCCGATATTTTTTTCTGATACGGTTTTAAAAATAAACATTACCGGTTCTCCGTCTGCCTTAGGAATAATTTCTATCGGCTCTTCACTGTTAGGACTGTGACCTATCTCTGCGGGTTTATCCATCGGCGATTCAGTGTAATTGGAAATAAAATCAAGAACATCCCTTGTTCCGATATTTTTTCCTGAGCTAATACAGAATACAGGGAATAATTTTCTTTCGCGCATTCCTTTTTTCAGACCAAAATCTATTTCTTCATCAGTTAAATTCGCTCCTTCTTCAAAAAACTTACTAAGAAGTTCTTCATCTTCTTCTGCTACGACTTCGACAAATTTCTGATGATATTCCTTTGCCTTGTCCATCAGTGCAGGCGGTATGTCTTCTTCAGTATATTCACCTTTACCGTCATTGGTAAATCTGAGTAGTTTCATTCTTATCACGTCTACAACTGCATCGAAGTTTGTTCCCTGATTAACCGGAAACTGAACAACGGCAACTCTTGATCCGAAACTGTCTTTTATAAGTGATGCGGTATGGTCAAAATCCGCATTTTCAGTGTCAAGTTTATTTACAAGGAATATTACGTTGTTTTCGTATTCATTAGTCATCATAAAGGATGATTCGGTACCGACCTCTATTCCCTTGAATGCATCAACCATAATTATGGCAGTATCAGAGACTCTCAGACCTGCTTTAACTTCTCCTATAAAGTCCATGAATCCGGGCGTGTCAATTATGTTAAGCTTCTTCATGCTTCCGTCGGATCCTTTCCAGAAAGTATTCAGCAGGGAAGAATTTATGGAAAGCTGTTTCTCAACTTCGTCTTTATGATAATCACTCACAGTATTTCCTTCTTCTACTTTCCCGAACCTGTTTATAACTCCTGACGCAAACAATATACCTTCCGCAAATGTAGTCTTGCCGCTGCCTCCGTGGCCGGTAATGCAGATATTCCTGATGTTTTCAGATTTAATTACTTCCATGGATATTTAGTCTCCTTTTGATGTATAAATTTTAATTTAGTATGATTTTATTTTGTGTTCCCGGTTTCAATTCCTACCATAACCGGATCGTTCATTATTTTGATTTGAGTTACATCTGTTATAAAAATACCTTCTTTGTTTAATTCCTTCCTGCTCAGTTCAATCACATTACTTTTAATTTCAGGCAGTGAAAATTCAGAATTTTTTGTATCTACCCAGAAAAAAGATTTTATACTCATGGAAGTTGTCAGTTCATCAACAATAACCAAAGGTTTAGGATCTTTCAGCACATCCTTCACATTTTCAATAGAACCGAGAATAATTTTCTTTGCTTTGTCCAGATCGTTTGTGTAATCCACCTGAATAGTAAAATCAAGCCTTCTTTTACTTTCATAAGTATAGTTGACAAGAGGATTGTTAATGATCATTGAATTCGGGATAAAAATATTCTGTCCGTCAAACGTTTCAATATTTGTGGTTCTGAAATCCATTGATGTTATTTTTCCTGTATAGCCTTCTACATTAATCAGATCACCGGTTTTGAAAGGTCTGTTAAAAGCAAGGAGCAATCCGGAAAGGAAATTTTCACCTATATTTTTGAAAGCAAATCCGAGAATAACAGCCGAAAGTCCTGCGCCTGTGAGGATACCACCAGCCAGAGTCGCAAATCCGAGAATTTCCATGCAAATTACAAAACCTATAACAAAAACTCCCCATTGGGAAATCTTTGCTATAAAACCTGAAAGCAGGGAGTCTTCAGTTCTGAAAATTAATCTTTTTTTGACGAGGTCTCTTATTTTTCCGGAAAGAAAAATAAACAATATCAGTATCAGGCCTGATATAATGACTTTCGGAATAAAATGAATAAATTCTTTCCAGAAAATATTCAGTTCATTAAAAAACTCAGTTTCCATTGTTTCTCATAATTGTGTCCATGAATCCGATTTAAAATATAATCCGATAAAATAATATTCATATTCAAAACATTAAAGTTACTTTATACAATATTTGCATTTTGTTATATTTGTAAAAAACTGAATGAAAAAGCAATTACCTATCACTACATACGGAATGCAGATTCTCCGGAAGAAGACAAAGCCGGTTACTAAGATCGATTCGGAATTTATAGACCTGGTTCAGAATATGTTTTATACAATGGACAGAGCTTCCGGAATAGGACTTGCTGCCCCTCAGATTAATCTCGGCATATCGCTTGCAGTGATAGATATTTCCGCAATGGAAGAATATAAAAGCGAAAAACCTCTTATTCTTATTAATCCTGTCATTTCCGAAAGTCACGGCGAAGACATACAGGAAGAAGGATGCCTTAGCATTCCCGATGTACGCGGAGATGTAAAAAGAGCCAAAGAAGTATTTCTTAAGTTTAATGATTTTGATTTGAACGAGAAAACAATCGAATTAAAAGGTTTTATTGCGAGAGTTGCTCAGCACGAAATAGATCATCTAAACGGCAAATTGTTTATTGATTATGTATCACCTGAACAGAAAAAGGAAATCAGGAAACAGCTTTCGCTTATAAAAAAAGGAAATGTAAAAACCGATTATAAACTTCATATTCATTCAGGTAGTGATAATGTTCTGTATTAATTCGTCATTTATCGCTAATTCTTCGATTTATTAATTCACCGGTTTTACCAAACTTATCTGCTAAAATGAGAATAATTTTCATGGGAACACCTGCATTTGCCGTACCTGCACTGGACATACTTATTTCGGATAAACAAGATATCTGCGCAGTTGTTACAGCACCTGATAAAAAGAAAGGACGGGGACTTAACTTATCATATTCGGATGTTAAGGAATATTCTCTCAGACATAATCTGAAAATTTTTCAGCCGGAAAATTTAAAAGATCCGGAGTTCATAAAAAGCATGCAAGATCTTAAGCCGGAACTTATAATAGTAGTCGCTTTCAGAATTTTACCTGAAGAAGTGTACACGATCCCCTCTGAAGGTTCAGTAAATCTACACGCATCCCTGCTTCCGAAATTCCGAGGCGCGGCTCCAATTAATCATGCTCTAATTAACGGTGAAAAAGAAACCGGAGTAACTACTTTTTTTCTGAAAAAGAAAGTAGATACCGGTAATATTATTCTGCAGAAAAAAATAGTGATTGAAGATCAGGATGATGCCGGTACGTTGCATGATAAATTATCGCAGGCCGGCGCTGAATGCGTTCTTGAAACAGTAAGAATGATCGAATCAGGAAAAGTTACAACTCAGATGCAGACGGAATCAGAAGCATCAGCTGCACCGAAAATTTTTAAAGAAGACTGCCTGATTAAATGGAATCAGGATGCTTTAAGGATACACAATTTTATAAGAGGTTTATCACCTTATCCTGCGGCATATTCTTATCTGAACGGGAAGTCAGTAAAAATTTTCAAATCATCATTAACAGATATTATGAAATCCGTTACAGCCGGAACAGTAATCGTTAAAGAAAAAAGACTTTATGTCTCCTGTGCAGACTATTTGCTTGAAATTCTTGATCTTCAGGCAGAAGGAAAAAAAAGAATATCTGCATCTGAATTCATAAACGGTCTTGATAAAAATAAAAATTTATTTTTTTCTGAAACCGGGAACGGTTAAATACAAACTATAATATTGTTAAAATTATATTGGCTGTAAATATTAAAGAAATTGATTTATTTCATTAAATATTTTTATACCATTGGTTACGGAACAATTTTAGAAATTGAATTTACCGCATTATTATCAACTATACTCAGATCAGAAGCATCAACAGTAAAATCCCCGTTAACATCAGCTGAAAACAAACCTCCTCCCGGAGTAAAAGTATTGATCTCATTATCAGTTATACTAAGATCAGCCACATCAATAACGCCGTCCTGATTTACGTCTCCTGAATATGCACAAAACTTTGTGCCTTTTAAAACAAGATTATTTCCGAAAGCCCGGTTTTGAGAAATTGTGAAATCATAATTCATAGCATCAACCGTGAATCTCTGACCTGCAGCACTCCATGTCTCCAGTGAATTTTTATGAGTTACATCAATATAATAATCAACATTATTTCCTGCTTTTGTAAAAACAAATGTACCTGTGCCGTTCTGATTCAACGTACCTTTCGCAGAATCGACAATTGAATAAGGCGGATATATATTTCTCAGATAAACATTTACAGAGTTGCCCGGAGTCAAATTTGTCACATCATTATACATTCCCTGAATGAGATACTTCAGAGTAAGGACTTTGGGTTTAGGAGTAATTCTGTATTTATCAATAAGATTTCCTGAAACGTTTATGAACTGAAATACCAGACTGTCATTAAATTCAAAAGCGAACAAAGCTCCGTAGTTGCCGTTATACTGTTTCTGGCTGCCACTGACTGCAGTCCCGAAACTTCCCGTATTTTTTCCTCCCAGACCATTTACAAAATAATTCATTCCGTTCAGAAAAATCCTTTCATAAACATGTTCATGTCCTGACATTACGACATTTGCCCCCCAGCTGTAAAAGGGCCATCTCATAACTGAATCAGGACCTGACACATTGCCGGATGTATAAGGAGGATTGTTGAAATAAACGATATTCCATTTTTCTGATGACAAAGATAGTTTACTTTTCAGCCACTGAGCCTGAACAGAACTGCTGTCTTTACCGTCCGGTTCGTTGCTGTTACTGTTGATCACAAAAAAATGAAAATTACCTTTTATAAAATCATAGTATCTTTCATTACCGGGAAGTGAAAAGTAATTCAGATAAGGCGCTGCACCTGAAGTCAGGTAATCAACATTTCCAAGTGAAGGGAAAAATCTGTTTACAGAATCCCCTGCCCCGTAATTTCCAGTATAGGGAAATATGTAATCACTGTAATACTGTCCTATGTTATTGTCTATAGTGATTTGTTCACCTGATTCGTAATTATTATTTCCAAGAGTCAGAATAAATCCGGGATTTCTGCTCTTCACAAGTTCGGATACAGCCAACTCTGCCGAGCCGGCTTTTCCATAATCACCTATCACGGCAAACTTTGCCTGAACTACAGGTATCACCTCCGGTGAATATTTATACACTCTGTCGCCGACCGCATAGGCGAGAGTATCATTTACAAATCTGAACCGGTTAACATAAGTCCCCCAGCTGACCTGATACCAGTTGTTTCCTCCGTTCGTAGTTTCATAAGTCGGTCCGCTCCAACCACCTATCCAGCCTGTATTTTCATTGACAAATCCGATGCCTTCCTGATCATATTCCCGGAAAGGTTTTTCAGTCCAGTTCAGACCGCCGTTTGTAGTCTTAAGAAAATAAGAAAATCCGGTATGTCGTTCTATGCTTACAAATCCTGTCTGTCTTGAGACGAAGGAAATCTTCCAGCACCATTCTCCCGCTCTGTTTGAAATAAAAACTCTCTGCCAGGTTGCGCCGCCGTTATAAGTTATGAGTACGACTGCATAACCGTTTGAATAAGATGAATTATTATAACCGCCTACGACAATTCCTGAATCCGCAGACCAGAAGTAACAGTCAACGAGTGTCCTTACAAGATTCTGATCCATAACGATAGATGTCCATGTTGCTCCTTTATCTGTTGTCTTTATGACATTTGCTGGAGCTGCATATCTTCCTACTGCATAAGCAATATTGGAATCCACGACAGAGATCCCGCAGATACCGTATGGAACGGGATTAGGAATATTGCCGACAACAGACCAGTTTAATCCTCCGTTTGTAGTCCTGTAAAGAGGTTTAGACGGATTCAATGTTCCGAGCAGTCCGAACTGAGAATTAAAAAATCCAAGACTCCTGAATTTTGCGAAAGGAAAATCAGAAGCAGTAAGAACATTCGCCCAGCTGTTTCCCGCATTAGTGGTTTTATAAACAATGCCGGAATACATCGCAATATATCCTGTTCCCGGATTGACAAATGAAATATCTTCAAATCTCTGAGATGCTGAATCCGGTACAGGTGAATTGGGAAGCAGATTCCATTGATAAGTCTGTGAATTCAGTTTTGAAAATGTAAAAACAAAAATCAGTGAAAGGAGTAATTTTTTTAACATTGTTATGATATAGATTATTAAATTTTGTGTTTATAAATCAGGGAAATACTTGAAGGATATTTTGATATTAATACTTATATACTGAATCAACAGAATTATCTCCGATTACATTTGAAATAATCACCCTGTATAAAAAATTTTCTCATCGTTATAAATAATATCCGGATCTTCGGCATCAATGATTATGTCCTGATTTAAATCTCCTGAGTAAATGCTTTTTTTGTTACATTTAAGCTATGCTTTTTTTGCCAAACCACTGAACTAAAGATAAAGTTATATCTGAACACATAGCCGGCTCAAACATATTGTATACTAAAAGAAATATATTAGTTGTAAAATACCAAAACATAAATTAAATATAAATATATTGCAACTAAAACTAATCGCTTAATATGCACAACTATCTAAACATTTCCGTTAGTTAAAAAAAATAATTATGAATACAAATTTTAAAACAGATTTCCGGACATTTCAAAACTATCCCCCGGATCTCAATCAATTTCATATTTAAAAATCAAACCAAGGTTTTCTCTCACAGTTGAAACAAATTTTCACAGATCACACTTAACACTAAACCTTATGTTCAAAATTTGAAAGAGAAATGCAGAGTAAGATCTGTGATTCTGTGTGATCTGAGAGAAGAAATCCTTTTGATTTAAATATAGATTTAGTTTCGTTAACAAACATTCAATGTTTTGGACGGAAGTGCTTAATGTGTTTAGAATAAAAAAAAGGGATTGCATATTCTGCAACCCCTTTCATTATTTTTACTGATTTAACTTTACTTTACAAGCATTAGCTTTTTGGTTTCAACCATATTTCCTGCCTGAAGCCTGTAAAAGTAAACTCCGCTTGTCAGGTCTGATGCATTGAATGTGACATCATAATTTCCTGCTGAAAGTTTTTCACTGACAAGTGTTCTGACTTCTTTTCCGAGAATGTTATAAATCTTTAATGTAGTCTCGGCTTTTGAAGGAAGACTAAAACTTATTGTTGTGCTGGGATTAAAGGGATTAGGATAATTCTGCTGCAGTGTAACTCTGTCCGGGATCTGCGTATTTCCGTTAGACTGAATTTCAACAGGCAGAGAGTAATCACTCAGAGGTGTCCATCCCCTGTTATTGGTTTCGTGAACTTCATTTGTAATTGTATTATCCGGATCTATTACAGCATAAATTCTTGTGCTTCTCGGTGTCAAAGGCGGAACTATCCACGTAGTCGAAGCATATTTTGATTTTCTTGACTGCAATCCGCCGCTTATTGCAGATTGTCCGATCAGAACTCCTCCCGTACCAGGATTTCCCTTATAAAATCTTACAGTAATCGGAGCTGTAATATCCTGCAATCCGTAGTTACTTACTCTCGCTTTAATAGTTATCGTATCACCCGCCTGAGGATCAACTTTTGAAATTCTGATATCTTTTGACCTGTATCGATATGCCGTGTCACCGCCGGGAAGAGGCAGTCCTTTTTCCGGATCGAGTCTCCATGGCAATGCAAAGCTCGGATCTGTTTTTCCGCCGTAATTTGCATTCCAGAATGAACTTGGATTTCCCGTGAAATTTACCTTGTAATCAAAAACAAGTGCACCGCTTTTTGCCCAGTAAGCATAAGGCAGAATGTAGTAAGTGTTCTGAGGAAGATTGTAAGGAGGATTAAGTCTTCCGAAATCTCCCCTTAAAAGCATTGACGAACTGATCTTGGTTGTAACACTTGAAAGCTGGCTCTGACTGTAATTACCGGATACTCCTACTTCTATCCCCCATCCGCCGACAGATCCTCCGACCTCGACTCCTATCTTTCTCGAAGTATCTGCACCGGTTGAATGAAAATTTTCCATTTCAAGCTGTACAAAACTGCTTCCGCTTCCTCCTACTGTCTGAGGATTGAACTGATAAATAAGCTGTGCAGTATCTTCCGATAATGATAGCGAATCTTTATAGGATAATATGTTTCCTACTTCATGTTCAGGTCTGTAAATATTTCCGATAAAAAAATCATCCTTAGATTCTACCCAGAGTTTTGTTGTCGGTCCGGGGATCATTGTAATTACATGTCCCCTGAAATTATTCAGACTGTCATAGACAGCATATTCATAAAAGTCATAATCCTGTACAATGTTGAATGTATAATCATCTCCGCTTGCCCTTCTGCCTTCAGTTACTCTGATTGTACTTCCCGAACCCTGGACATTACCGAAACCTTCAGCATAAGAAGCCGTTATGCTCGCCTGAACTCCAAGTCCGAAAATACTTCCGCCTGCAGAAAGCGTAGCGTCGACACCCCAGTCGCTGTGAACTTCAACGGAGATTGTAGTATCCTGTGTCTGTGTCTGAATATAATCTGCCGAGAAACCGCAATTCAGCTGTGGAAAGCATCCCGATAGATCATGAGCAGCCGGATTAGGTTCGAAAATATCATAATGAATCGGAGGCGTGTTAAGAATGACGAGAGGCTGTTTTACCAGCGACCTTGTATAATGAGTTACAGCTCCGAGTCTTACCCTGTCACCGTTGAAATCTCCTGTAGCAATTGCAAAGTGACGGAGATTTCCCATATTGCCATTCAAAGGAACATTTTCATAATTTTCCTTTCGTCCTTTAAGCGTGAATGCAGTCATGGCATTATTCACTTCATATACATATACATTGAACTGCTGATTATCATTATCAATACTGTACGGATTCCCTACTGCCACAATATCAGCTTTTCTGTTGTAATCCAGATCACTTGCCACCATTACTCTTTCCGAATAATCAACTGTCACTGCTTCCCATCCGAAAATTGACGGACCGGAAATTCTTAATGTCGGGATCAGACTGTCATTAACGCTGTAAGCATACAGATTTCCTCTTGAGGCAACCGCAATGTCATTTTTCCCGTCACCGTTAAGATCGGCTGCGCTTACGTCAAACGGTCTTGACTCGCCTTCATTGGAAAAATCCAGAGTCGCTCTTCTTGTGGCATTTACTTCTATGGTGTTTAATGAATCTTTTACCTTAAGAATATTAATGTATGTACCGGGCTGATTTAAAGTACTGTGTGTAAAAGCATAACCTGCAACGATCTCATCAACTGCGTTGTAATTAAAATCTTTAGCTGATGCAGAGATCTGAATATTGGTAATGTTGTAAGCCGGAGCATTAAAAATTACTGCAGTGCCTTTTGATACAAATTTTCCCTGTTCATTTATTTTATAAATCCTGGCACTGATTGTCCACGCAGGAGAAGTTCCTTTTTTAGAAAATATCAGTGCAATTTCATTATAACCGTCACCGTCAAAATCACCGATAGCAAAATCGAATGCTTCAAATTTCTGTCCCGAGCCTGTTATGGCTGTTTTTTCATTATTGATGCTGTCACCTTTTACGGGAACAAGCCCGACATCAACTGTGAGCAATTTCAATTTTATAGTTGAATCAGGACCGATATAGCCAAGAACAATTTCTTCTTTTGCATCGCCGTAAAAATTTCCGGAAGCTATTCTCAAGGGTGTCTTAGGAGATCTGTTAGAAGGCATTACAGCATTCGGAAGTGTCAGTCTGTTTGCGCTGTTCCAGTTAAGGGAGTTTGCAACTATCTGCGGAATGGAAATCCTGACAGAGTTATTCGTTCCGATCCATGCTGCTGCAAGATGTTTGTATGTACCTCCGAGAAAATTTCCTGCAGTTACGCACATTCTTTTATTGCCTGTTACGGCAGAGTCATTCTGAACAGTTTTCGGAACAAGCTTAAGATCAGGATTGATCTGATTGAGATCTATATCCATTATTCTTGATCTTGCTGTCTGAACATTCGGATCTGATCCTAATGTCTGGCTGTTCAGTAAAATAATCTCATCTGAGTTTACAAGGTCTCTGACTCTGCTGAGAGGGTCGTCACGCAATCCCACTTTTTGTGAAAACAGCTGAGAGCAAAAGACAAATGCTAACATAAACTGAAGCAGCATTAATGAAGTTGATTTTTTCATTTTGTATAAATTTAAATTAGTAAAAATAATTACTGCAAATTTATAAGAATTTTTAAGGCAATGCAAAAGAACTTTTCCAGAGTTTTCACTAAAATTTTTACCGGCAATTAAAGATAAATGCTCAAATTAAACTAAATTTGACTTTTTTAAGTAAATTAAAATCACAAATTTCAGCAAATTAAAAATGAATGAAAGAGACCAAGATCATAGAATTTTTAAAAAGATTAAGCAAAGAAGAGTTAAAAGAGTTTGAAAAATTCACATCTTCCCCTTATTTCAGCAGAGGCAGGGATCTACTGCCATTGCTGAAAACATTAAAACAGTTTCATCCGGATTTTGAAAATGAAAAACTGACTGATGAGTTTGTATTCAATAAACTTTTTCCCGGGAAAAAATTCACTGACGAAAAATCATACAGTTATTTAAAAACCTATACTTCCGATCTTTACAAACTTGGCAAAGAATTTCTCACATATCAGGAATTCGGCTATGATCAAAACAGAAAGAATTACTACCTTCTTAATCAGTTAAGAAAGAAGAAACTGTATAAAGAGTTTGAAAGGGATTTTAAAAATTCATCGGAAATACAGGAAGCCGCAGAAACGGGATCTCCTGAAGATTTCCTCGACAAGTATTTTCTCAATCTTGCGCTGGTTGAATTCTCAGTGGATAACGGCAGATTTAAAGATGCATTCAATTCAATTTTCCTGATGGCTGATTATCTTTCTTTTGCAGCTCTTATCAGAGGATTCCGCCTTACAGAAATAAAAACAGTAGCAAATAATCTGGCAGGTATTAAACCCGGTTTCATTCCTTCTTCGTTTATGATAGATTGTATTGATGAAGAACGATTCATCGAAGGCATAAAAAAAAAAGATGTTAAATATTATCAGCTTATCGAGATCAGTTATATAATTCATAAGATGACGAAGCAGCCTGACAAAAGAGAATACTATTTCGATCTGAAAAGATTATTCTTTGAGCATCTTAACCTGCTTGGTCAGAGTGAAAAATATATGCTGTTCGGAATTCTCGGATCATACTGCATAGGAAAAATTGAGGAAAATGACAGATCTGAATTCAGAAAAGAATTGTTCGGCATTTATTCATCCTGCATTGAACTTGGCGTTTACAAGTGGAGAAAAGAAGATGACTTTCAGCTGGGGTTATTCAGGAATATGGTAGTTACGGCTGCCAGCGACGGTGAGACCGAATGGCTGGAAAATTTCATATTGAAATATTCAGGAGAACTCAATATTAACTACCGGGATAATATGATCAACTATTCTCTGGCAAATCTTTATTTTGCAAAAGGAGAATATGAAAAAGCCCTCGAATATCTTATAAAAGTAAAATATGATTTGTCTCTGTTTAAAATGGATCTGAAGAATATATATTTCAGAATTTACTATGAACTGAATTATACTGAACAATGCTTTTCAGTTCTTGATTCAATGAAACATTACGCTGCAACATCGAAAGACCTGACTGAATTTTTCAGAAAGAGAATTAATAATTTTGTGAAATATTCAGCGGAACTTTTGAAGATTAAATCATCCGGCAATAAAAAGATCAGGGATATGCTTTATCACAAAGTTGAAAAAGAAAAGCATATTGATTCCAGAAGCTGGCTGCTTTTAAAAATAAAAAGTCTCTGATGAATTGAAAACTCTCCCGTTAAGGTCTGATTATCCCTGCTGAAAGGAATGAATTATTATCTGCAATGCTTAGGTCGTCAATATCAGTAAAATTATCTCCCGTCAGGTCAGTATTTAAATATCCGGCAGCTGAAATGAAGACATCATTGTCTACTGAACTTAAATCACTGTCATCAATGAATCCGTCCTGATTAATATCACCGCCGTAAATGCAGAATTTTGCTCCCTTCAGTTTCATATTATTACCGTATGCCTGAGTCACTGAAACTGTGAAACTGTAATTCATTTTATTTCCGGAAAAGCTGTTTCCGGAAGCACTCCAGGTTTCGACTGAATTTCTGTGTTTTACTGCAAGATAGTAAGCAGTTGAATTCAGAGCATTTACAAATTCTAATGAAACATTTCCTGCTGAATTGGAATATCCGCTTGCCGAATCAATCACTTCATAAGGGGAAACTGTTTTTCTGAGGAATACTTTTATGGTATCCGTTACCGAAATTCCTGAACCTGCATTATAAAACCCTTCCGGAAGAATTGTAAGAAACAGTTTCTTTTTTGCAGGAAGTATTTTAAAATTATCCCGAAGTGTGGGAGTAACAGTATAAAATTTAAACACAACGCTGTCATTGTAAGCATTGCCGATCATCGCTCCGTAATTATTATTGTACCGGACGACACTTCCCGTTACAGGAGTATTAAAAGAATATATGCTTTTTCCTCCAAGACCGTTTACAACGTACGGAAATCCGTTTAATATGATTCTTTCATAAGTATGATCATGTCCGGCAAGAACAGCATCGGCTCCCCACTTACTGAATGGCCAGTTCATGTATGGATTATTTCCATGGGCTCCTGATGAAAACGGAGGATGATGAAAATAAACAAGGTTGAACTTTTGAGAAGAAGCAGCTAAAGAATTTTTCAGCCATAGCGCCTGAACTGAATTCGAATCTACGCCATGCGGTTCATTCGGATCGCTGTCAAGCACAAAAAAGTGAATATTGCCTTTTACAAAATCATAATATCTTTCATTTCCGGGAAGCTGAAAATAGTTAAGGTATGCAGAAGCCGCATCGGTATACCAGTCGTGATTTCCCATTGAAGGAAAAAATCTGTTGACCGAATCGCCTGCTCCGAATCCACCGGTGTAGGGATAAATAAAATCACTGTAATACTTACCGATGTTAGAATCAATTGTACTCTGCTCTCCGAGTTCATAATTATTATCTCCCAGAGTAATGATAAATTCGGGATTCCAGCTTTTCACAAGATTAGAAACATTAAGCTCATTTATCCCGGCTTTTCCGTAATCTCCGATTATTGCGAACTTGTATGCAATCTGAGCTTTACTTATGAAACTTATGCTGACTGATAACAAAATGCCAATAAAAATTTTCATATTTTAAATATTTAATATTAAAAATATTTTTTTATATAATTACAGATTCTTAATTATAATACAAAGTATTAAAAAGAGAGGTCTGTTAAACCTCTCTCAGTATAAAACTATCTGAATTTCAAATAATAACTAAGGTGTAATTACGGCAACGGAATTGTATGAATTATTATCTGCAATACGGACGTCATTTGCATCCACAAAATCATCTCCAGTCAGATCTGAATTTACGTAACCGCTTAATGCATTAAATGCATCATTGTCAACAATGCTGACATCTGATGCATCTACATTTCCGTCTTTGTCAACATCCCCGCCATATACAGCGAACTTCACAGGTGCGTTATCAACCTGTATCATATTATTTCCAAAAGCTTTTGAAAGTGAGTCAGTAAAATTATAAGACAAAAGGGAGCCAGTAAAACTCTGTCCCGGCGATCTGCTCCAGACAGCAATTGAATTTCTGTGTTTCAGCTGAATGAAATACGGAGCGCTGCTGAAAATTTTCATAAATGAAAATGATCCTGTGCCTGAACTGTTAAGCACTGCTTTTGCAGAATCAATTACAGAGTAAGGTGATGTAACATTTCTGAGAAATACCGTTGCGCTGTCAGATGTGTGACTGTTGGTACCTGCATTGTAAAATCCTTCTATAAATGCCGTGAGTGTAAGTGTCTTGGCAGCAGCAGTCTGTAAAGTAGTAGTTGCCTGCTTTAAAACTATATCATTATTCGGATCGAAAGTCAGACTTACAGGCTGTCTGTTGAAATTAAATACAAATGACTGATAATTGGCATCATTCATAACTTTTATTGTAGAATCTGAGCCTGAAGTAAAAGCTATCTTTACCACTACAGGCATTTTATGAAAAGCGGAGTTTGTCTGGGTTTGTCTTGCGATGAAACTTATGCTCCAGCTGCTTCCTCCGTTTGGAATAATACTGTAATAATTCTGATAAACCGGATGATTAGCTTCCTTAACCCATTGATTTACAAACCAGGACAGATCCTGACCGGCTGCAGCGCTGATCTTAGCCGTAAAATCATCGGTAACTGAATTGCCGAATTTAAAGCCGCCAAGCGAATCAGTTGCGTAAGATTTTATAACACTGAAAAACAATGAATCACCAAGCGTATATCTGAGCATATGAAGGACACAGGCACCTTTGTAATATGTGATCTGAGTATTAAACAATTCATTTATATTCGGTGTTACTATCGCCCACGAAGGATTATACATCGGCCATCCGGGATTTGATGCAAGATAGCTTGAGGCATCAGAGACAATATCGCTTTTGTAGGATGCATATCCGCCTGTATTTTCATACCAGAGAGCTTCAAGATAAGTGGCAAATCCCTCATTCAGCCAGATGTCAGCCCAGGTTCCGCAGGTAATAAGATCACCGAACCACTGATGTCCGAATTCGTGCGAAATAAGATTTTCACTCCAGCAGTTCTGACATAAATTAGTCAGGGTTTGATTTTCCATACCGCCCCAGGTGAATGAACTGTTCAGCGAGGCAAAACCATTTTTCTCAAACGCATGTTCACCGAATTTTTGGGAGTAATAGGTCATCATCGGGATTATTTTCGTTTTCATTGATGCGGGATTTTCTCCCGAATTGTAATAAAATCTGACCGGAACACTGTCAGAGGGATTTGAAAGTTTGTGCCAGAAAACGATGTCTAATTTATAATTAACTTTTCCCGACATTACAATCAGATAAGTAGATATGGGATCTCTGCTGATCCAGTGATAATAGACAGTATCTCCGGTAACTGTCGAATCATTCAGACGTCCGTTTGATCCTAAAAGCGCATTTCCCGGAACTTTAGCAGTGAGATCAAAAGTCGCCTTGTCACCCGGTTTGTCATAGCACGGAAACCATTTTCTTGCTCCTTCAGGTTCACAGTCCGTAAAGATCATTCCGCCGCTTGCGTAAAAGGCATTGTCTGTTACATTATTGTGAGTATAATTCACAAGCACTTCAAGTATTTCTCCGGGTAAATATGTTCTGTTAAGATTTATAGTAAGAATGTTACTGCTGTGCGAATAACTGATTCCCGATAATCCGACAGAATTAATGGTCAGTGAAGTATTCACTGCATTTAACTGTATGGAATTTAATGTGGAATCAACTCTTAATTTCACATTAACTCTTCCGGTGAAATTTTTAGGATAAGGACTTATAAAGCAGCTTCTGATATCAACAAAAATTTTGTAATCAAGGACATCAAATTTATGAACAGGAGTATTTGGTGAATCAAAACTTATAAGATTTGTTATATCAGGATTATTTAATTTCTTTTGTGAACAAAGATATGAACCTTTCTTAAATGAATCCTGGGGTAACGCAGTACTAAATGCATACAGAAAAATAACCGGAAGTAATAATAAGTTTTTCATAAAGAACTTTCATTGTTTGGGGTGCGTTAATCAATATGTTTATCAAAAATAGAACAAATCAAATCATTAAAATATGACATAGGTCATAAAACTCAAATAATTATTAATGCAGAAGTATTTAAAATTTTGAAATTTTCTAAATAGTCTGGAACACTAAATTCGACTGACCTGATACACTTCCGTTGAGAGACATTAAGCAACAGCAATGGACAAAGAAAAATTTTATATTCAAAATAATTCTTTTCCGGATTGGCAGATTTGATGAGATAAAGTAAAAGATTTCTTCCCTGATCTGGAGACTGAAATATCGCTGTGATTAAGAAGCAGGATGTTCTGATCAGGATAAAATCAATAACAGAATTACTATTTTTTATCGTAATTTATCATCCACTGAATTCCGAATTTATCCGTAGCCATTCCAAAGTATGCTCCCCAGAATGTATCCATTAACGGCATAGTGATATTTCCGCCTTCAGAAAGTCCGTTGAAAATTCTTTCAGTTTCTTCCTTAGTGTCTGTATTTACGGATATGGAAAAATTATTCCCCGGCTGATGCTTTTTACCGTACGATTCTAATGAGTCGCTTCCCATTAATACCGTATTACCCCCTACGGGAAGCGAAACGTGCATTATCTTCTGCGCTTCGTTTTCAGGAATCGGATCCTGAGAAGGCATGTCTTTGAATCTGCCAATGTAGGGGAATTCACCGCCGAATACCGATTTGTAGAAATTGAAAGCTTCCTCGCAGTTTCCGTTGAATGTGAGATAAGGATTGATTGTTGTCATTGAGATGTTTTTTAATTTACAAATATATTTGATTTAATTTAATCAAATTTATATTTCTTAAAAATACTTTATGATCCTCGAGGATTTTATTATTTCTCAGACGGGTTCTCTTCTTATTCTTGAGCATTGTTATCAAATCGAGAGGATTTGTTTTTTTTTGTTTTTGTATGTAACAATATAATAACATAAACTATATTATAAATACATCATCAAATGTGCATGCATAAAAGCAATCTCATAAATCTTCTTTCCAGACTGGATAAACAGGAATTCCGGAAATTCGGTAAATTCCTGGAATCTCCCTATTTCAATAATAATCTTAAACTTACAGAATTATATAATGTACTGACTGATTTCTATCCGGATTTCGAATCCCTTGAACTGTCAAAGGAAAATATTTTCAGGAAACTGTACAAAAAAGATTCCGTGATAATGGGAACGATGTATTATCTTATTTCAGAAATGGAAAGTCTCCTGGAAAGATTCATCAGCATTGAAAAGACAGATCCGCTCGAACAGGAAATCGTATTTCTGAACGAACTCGGAAAATACCGACTTGATAATTATTATGACAAAAAATATAAAGAGATAAAGAAAAAGATTTCTCGCGCTTATGACCCTAAGAATCTTCTCGCTTTCAGGTTAGCTGAGATAAACAGATTCCATAAAATAGAAAAAAAAGAATTTCTTACAAAGAAAGATGCTTTCAAAAGCGAATGGACTGAGCCTATTGATGAGCTTTTCAGACTGTTCATAAAAAATATGATATGGAATATTGAACTTCTCTCTAACTTTAAGCAGTATTTCAGCAAAGATCTTAAAGTGCCTATGTATCATGAAATAATGGATTACATATCCGGCTCAGGTATTTATGAAAATGACATTATGCTTAAGACAGCTTTTTACAGGATAAAAATGATATATGAATCTGATGAAGAATATTTTTTTAAGCTTAAGGATCTGATTAAGAAAAAGCATAAAAATATTCCTTCTGATCTTCTTGAAGAAACACTGGCTCAGTTGAATAATTTCACAGTACAGAAAATGTTTGAAGGAAAAGATTTTAACGAGGAGCAGTTTCAGATACATAAATTATATCTTGAACTTATGTTCAAAGGCAATAAAGATTTAATTCCGGTAGATGCTTTCTTTCAGATATTCAGCCAGGCAGTTTTTCTTGAAAAATATGAATGGGCGAATGATTTTGTTGATAAATACGGAAAGAGACTTGAATCAAGGTTTCGTAATAATGCAATAAATTACTCCCATGCAGTTATTCAGTATAACTTTAAAGATTATGAAAAAGCCCTTAAACACTTATCTGTAATCAAGAATTTCAGCTATGTTCATTATAAGCCGGCAGTTAAAATTCTTCAGATGAAGGTTTTCTATAATCTTAAACTTGTATCCGAAGCAGAAGATGCTGCAAAATCATTCCTGCAGTTTCTGAGGAATGACAAATTATTAAATTCCGAAGTGCGGAAATCATACCTGAATTTCACACGTTACTTCCTGAAACTGCTGAATGCAGGTTCAGGGAACAGAACTTCAAAGATAAGAAGTTTGAAATACAGTCTTTCAAATGATATGAACTTTATTACGGGAAAGCTATGGCTTATGAATAAAGCAGATGAACTGGATTCAAGTTCCGGTAAAAACAAGATCAGCAGAGCTATATGATTTTTTATACAGGATATCCTGTATTGCATTAATAAAGAAGGCATGAAAAATTTCATGCCTTCTTTTTATAAAATTATTGATGGCTGGAAAAGTTAAGGTCTGATTAAACTGATCGAATTAGATGCGTTATTATCTATAAGAGATATATCAGTGCCGTCCACATAATCATCACCGTTAACATCTGACTGTACATACCCTGACAATGAATTGAATGAATCATTATCCACGAGGCTGATATCAGTCGCATCAACTGCTCCGTCATCATTCAGATCTCCACCGTAAATTGCGTATTCCGTCGGAGAAGTATCAACTCTGATCATATTGCTTCCGTATGCTTTTGTAGCTGCTGTCGTGAAATCATACGCCAGATACAGGTTTGCAAATGTGTTCGTGGTATTTCCCCATGTTTCTAAGGAGTTTCTGTGTTTTACAACTATCCTGTAAGCAGTGCTGTTGAGTGCCGTCCTGAAATACAGCCTGGCTTTTCCGAGCGAATCCAATCTTACTTTCGCTGAATCTATAATTGTTGTTGCAGCTGAATTATATAAGTAAACACGGATTGTATCTTTTATTGCAGAGTTGGTAACAGGGTTGTAAAATCCCTGAATGAATACATTCAGATCTAAAACTTTGTTTTGTTTGAATTTGACGGTTGCGTAGTTTGTTCCTGTTGATCCGCTGAAACTTGCTCCAGTTACATACACATTCCTGTCTGTAGTTGCGTCAACTGTTACTCTGCTTGCGGCATCATAGCCTGAGCCTGAATTGTTATATGTGGCAACCCATTCTATTGCGCCTCCTGTTGTATATTTAATTACTCCGTAGTCATCGCCGGTACCTGCCTGACTGAGCTTTCCTGCCACATAAATATAACCGCTTGCATCAATAGTGATTCCTGCAGCTTCATCATTTCCGTTAGCTGTGCCGTTATATGTTCTGACAAAAGTAGTGTCTCCCGTACTTGTATATTTCATTAAAGCCATATTAGTACCGGCACCTGACATACTGCTCTTACCGATAATGTAAATACTGTTGTCATCCACATACCTTAATTCTGCAGGAGAATCATTTCCGTTGCCGTTGCCATTGTAAGTTTTTTTCCAGCTTTCAACGCTGGTAAAAGTATATTTTATCGTAACTATGTTTGTCCCGGTACCTGTGCTGTCACTTGTACCTGTTACATATATGTCAGGAGAAGCTGCCGTTGAATTCAGAGACAATGAAATTCCAATATCATTTCCGTTTGAAGACCCGTTATATCTTTTAGCCCAGTTTTGAGTTCCTGCGGAAGAATATCTTAGTGTAGCATAATCATAAGTGGAAGTGCCGAAGCTTTTTCCGGTTACAAAAATACTTGAGTCGGTACTTATTCTGATTGATGTTGCAGAATCATTTCCGTTTCCTGTACCGTTATAATTCTTTACCCAAATTGAATCACCGGTTGTACCGTTGTATTTTATGGTTACATAATCAGCGCTGGAGGAGGTTGAATAAAAGCCTTTTCCGGTAACATAAGCACTTCCGTTCTTGTAAGCTATTTTTGTGGCTATGTCATCAGTTGCGCCTATTCCCGTATAAAATGAATTCCATAATATCGCTCCTGTAGATGCATTATATTTTATTGTTACATAATCAAGACCTGTTAAAGCTGACCTTGTGGTTGTTCCGGTAACATAAATATTTGTACCATCATAAAGTATGTCATTTGGTTCGTCCAATGAGTTTGCAGTTCCGTTATAAACTGCCGTCCAGAGAACCGCGCCGGCGGAGCTGTATTTGACAGTTACTATGTCATAACCGTTTAATGCGCTGAGACTTTTTCCGGTAACATAGATGTTATTTGATGCATCTATTGTGATTGCCTTTGCTTCATCCATATTTTGCGTTCCTGAATATCTCAGAGCAAGATTTTGATCAACCTGCGAATTCGCATTGCCTGACAAAATCAAAATACAGATAAGAAGAAACGAGAATACTGTTTTTTTCATGATTTTTTTAGTTTAGGTTTATAAAATTAATTTTAAAATTGACAATCTGAATTAAACTAAGCAAAATTATATATTCTGATCTGTTGAAATGAATTAAACTTTTTTTGAATTCTTGGACTTGTTTTTAACATTAAGAATGAATTGTTTAATTTGCCGGAAGTTTAATCACCGATGATGTTTTTGTAAACTGACCGGATAAGTAAATAAATATGAAGGCATGAAACAGCGATTTAAAAAAATAAATAATTTATTTAATTCCGGAGTGTTAATTTTTCAGTGATGTACTGGAATCAGTATGACAAAAAAAGATTGTTTATTATTGAACCGTTTCCTAATCCAATAATAATAATACCCGATTAAAACTTTTCTGATTTGTGCATTAAATGTTCGTATTATTTTGCATATTTATAAAAAATTAAACATACCTCATTTTATTTAAAGTAATTTTTCTGATGTTAAACAGTAATCTTTTAAATTTACTATCGTCGTTAAATGAAGAAGACTTCCGAAAGCTCGGCAGGTTTGTTAACTCTCCTTATTTTAATACTAATTCTAAACTGATACTCTTTTATGATCACCTTTCAGGATTTCATCCTGATTTCGATTCTCTTGAACTCAGCAGGCAAAATATTTTCAGAAAGATTTATGATAATGATAAATATGTTGAAGGAACAATGTTTTATCTTATCTCTGAAATGGAGAAATTAGTATGCAGTTTTATAAGTCATGAAAAAATAAATGCACTTTCTTTAGAACTTGTTTTGCTTGAAGATCTGAGCAGGAACAGGCTTGACAGCTTGTTTGAGAAGAAATTCAAAACAATTCTTAAAAAGCTTAACAGTGATAATGATCCGGATAATTTCTATAAATATTATTCCTCCGTAATTTATTCTCATCATATTGACAAGCAGAAAAATATACTCACGAAAAAAGATGCATTCAGGGAGGAATGGTTCAATCCGTTCAGCGAACTTCTGATATTTTTTCTCAAAAGAATTCTTTCACAGATACTTTTAATATCAAATTACAGCCGGACACTTAATGAAAAGCTCGAAATTCCGTTTGTAAATAAGATTATGGACCTTATTGAAAGCGACAGCAGGTATCTTAAACAGCCGGATATTGAAATAATTTATCACCTTATAAGAATTCACATTTATAATGATGAAAAAAGCTATTACAAAGTCAGAAAATTCCTTATTGACAATGATGAGAGACTCAAAAGAAATAATATTGGTGAAATAATTAACAGTCTTCTTATTTTTTGTTCAAATAATATGATAGACGGAAAGATAAATCACACTGAGCAGTTCGAGATCGCAAAACTCAGAATTAAATATAATCAGCTTGTTCAGAACAATATTGTAAAAATAGATGCTTTCTACAGTTTGTTTATGCTGGCTGTTTCATTGGAGGAATTTGACTGGGCACAGGATTTTCTGAAAAAGTACTCGGTTTATCTTGAAGATAAATTCCGGAATAATGCCGTTCATTACGGCAATGCCAGATTACATTTTTACAGAAAGGAATATGAACTGGCTCTGAAAGAGTTATCAAGAATCAAAAATTTTGCCTTCATTCATTACAAACCTGCTGTAAAGATTCTTCAGATGATGATTTATTTTGAACTCCGTCTGCTACCCGAGTGTACTGATTCGGCAAAATCATTCATTCAGTTTCTTCGGAATGATAAGCTGATCCATCCGGATTACAAGAAAGTTTATGACAGATTTATAAAGATTTATCTCAAATTAGTCAATGTGGAATCCACAAAAAAAATATCCAAACTGAATGATCT
>JAFDZQ010000094.1 GCA_018266895.1 Bacteroidota bacterium | reverse complement strand
TCTTATATAATTTTTAATTTCAATGCTGATCCCCTTTGAATTCAGACTGGCTTTCAGTATCTCAAGATATTCGGATTCCGGATCCAGTACAATTGCTGTTTGGTCTGCATTTTCAATATTAATAATATCAGTAATACTTTGAATCAGTTGCTCAGTCGTTCTGAAAATGTATGTCTTGTCTATTTTATAATCATCCTCAGTGAATATATTTATTTTATCAGCCGGTGCTCTGCGGCCAGGAAGTACTTCCAGATCAAGCAGACTGAAAAGCTCCTGCCCGATGACTGCAATTTTTTTGTCTCCGTAAAATTCTTCATTGAAATTCTCGAGCGCAGTCTCAATTGTATCAGAATCTTTTATATATTTAAGATATTCTGATTCATCTTCCGATAAAAAGTTTTCAATAAATTCAAACTTCGCATTGTACATCCATACTTCATAAATTTTTTCGACTATCTTATGCACAACCCGCAGAGGTTTATCTGATTCTCTGCACGCTTTGAGAACTACTTCATATTTATCAAGAATTTTTTCAAAATACAGCTGTGAGAATTTGGAAGCTATCTGTCTCGGAGTCATCGCCAGCAGTTCTAATCTGGTTTTTTCTACAAGTTTATTCAGGGCAGTTGCAAGCGGAGCGTCATTGGTAATGACCAGATCATAGTCTTTCACTTCTTCATAAAGTACAGCAATAGATTTGGCTTTATTGAACATAGGCTAAATGAATATTAAAATTCAAAATAGTTAATTAACTTCGTAAAATAAATTTTGATAAAAATATTTTTTTATAAATTTGAAACCAAAAAAATTAAAAACTTTTTGAAATAGTTATCTTCATTTTTTTTAATCATTAATTATTTTATGTCAAAAAAATCCGGTTATCTTACTATTTTTTCATGGAATGTGAACGGCATCAGGGCAGTTCAGAATAAAGGTTTTATGGACTGGTTCAGCAGTCATGGAGGAGACATTATTTGCCTTCAGGAAACTAAAGCTCAGCCCGATCAGTTAATCGATTCAGTTAAAAATATTGACGGATATAAATCTTTCTGGTTCTCGGCTCAGAAAAAAGGTTATTCAGGTGTTGCCCTTTATACAAATATAGATCCGAAAAATATCAGGAACGGATTCGGAAATGATTCATTTGATAATGAAGGCAGAGTTATTTTCGCTGAATACGAAAAATTCGTTCTCGCAAATGTTTATTTCCCTAACGGCGGTCGAGGTCCGGAAAGGGTTAAATATAAACTGGATTTTTACGATCAGTTGTTTTTTTATCTTGAAAAAAATTACCGTGACAGAAAAGGAATTATCGTAACCGGGGATTTTAATACTGCACATAAGGAAATTGATCTTGCAAGACCAAAGGAAAATGTAAAAACTTCTGGCTTCCTTCCTGAAGAAAGGGAATGGATTGACAGGATCATTAATCTCGGTTATTCCGATGTTTTCAGAAAATTCAATACTGAACCAGGTCAGTATTCATACTGGGATCAGATTACGCGGTCAAGGGAAAGAAATATCGGCTGGAGGATTGATTACTTTATGGTCTCTGATGATATTGCCTCAAAAGTGAAAGATGCCAGGATACATCCTGAAGTTATGGGAAGCGATCACTGCCCTGTTTCAATAAAAATTGATATTAAATGATAGCTGCAGTTTTAAAAAGTACAGGAATGATTCAGGATCTTGAATCAAATCTTCTGATAGAAGATGTTCCCGTTCCTGAATTATCCGGAGATGAAATTTTGGTCAAAGTGAATTCGGCTTCCTTAAATCACAGGGATATCTGGATAGCACAGGGTATGTATTCGAAAATTAAATTACCCGTGATTCTGGGATCTGACTGTTCGGGTACTGTCGAATCTGTAACTGATGACATACATGAATTTAAACCGGGTGATGATGTGATTATAAATCCGGGATTAGACTGGGGAAACAATCAAGATTTCCAGAGCAGAGATTTCAGTATTCTGGGAATGCCGGATAACGGTACTTTCGCGGAGTTTGTTAAAATCCGCAGAACAAATGTCTTCCGAAAACCTGCACATCTGACTTTCGAACAGGCGGCTTCGGTTCCTCTTGCCGGTGTTACCGCTTTCAGAGCTTTATTCCGTAAATTAAAAATTACAGATAAAGACAAACTTCTTATCACAGGAACAGGCGGAGGGGTTTCATCATTTGCATTGATGTTTGCGCTTAAAGCCGGAGCGGAAGTTTATGTAACTTCCGGAGATGACCGGAAAATTGATAAAGCTTTATCACTCGGTGTTAAAGCCGGAGTCAATTATAATGATCCTTCCTGGCACGAAAAAATAAAAAGTCTTTCGGGGAATTCATTAAATACTGTTTTTGACAGTTCGGGAGGTGATACTTATTCAAAGTGTATGGAAATTATTAATCCGGGAGGGAGAATCGTTTCTATTGGCGCCGGTCTGGGAAGTGTAAAAGAATTCAGCATTCATAAACTTTACTGGAAACAGCTGAAGGTTTACGGATCAGCGATGGGTTCTGATAAAGACTTTTCTGATATGCTGGATTTCATAAATGTTAATCTGATTGTACCTGAAGTTAATATGCTTGTAAATCTGAACGAAATTCAAAAAGGATTTCAGCTGATGCATGAAACATCGCGGTTCGGAAAGATTGTTGTAAAGGTAAATTAAAAATGCAGCAGAATAATTATTATCCTGCTGCATAATTTTTTCTGAATAGAAAATTAATAAATCAAATAGCCGAAGATCAGTTATTGTTAAGCTTGATGTTAACTTTATCAAGCTCTTCATTCGCATCTCTGAGCGATTCTTTAATTTCCGATATTTCATTTTTTAATTCCCTGACAGAGGAACTTTCATTTTTTCTTCTTTTATAAGTATCAAAAAATGTCTTTATTCCTACTGATAAAGCTGAAACAGTATTCAGAGTATCCATTACAGGAGGTTCAATTCTGTTCTGAACCTTCTGCTCGAATTCTATAATGTTATCCGCAGTATCCCTGACTTTCTCAACTACAGTAGTAAGTACATCAATATTATCCCTTACTTTTGAGAAAACACCATTTACATTCTCGGTTAGGTCCTGAAATTTCTCAACGGCAGGATTCATCGTAGATTTGATGTCTTTTATCTGCGATGACATTTCCTCAATTTTAGCTGATACAAATTTCAATGTCTTTATCAGACTGAAAACAAGTATCACAAGCCCGATGAAAAGAATAATAATAATTATATCAGTCGCTATCTGAAGGTATTGTATTGTGTCTTCCACTGAAATTAATGTTTACTTTAAATTAAGATTTTTTTGTTTTTTCCTGATTGTAAGCGTCGAGTCCGGCTTTGAAAGCGTCTTTTACTTTATCAGATTCTGTTGATAACCTGTCTTTTGTCGCATCAATTGTTGTCGTAGCTTTTTCTTTTGCATCATTGAGAATGGAGTTAGCGTCATCGATAAGAGAACCTGCTTTCTTTTTCGCATCCGAAATTAATTCTTCTGATTTTCTTCTTCCTTCATTCAGCAGATCTGTAGCTTTTGACTTTGCAATATGAAGATACTCTGAAGTATCATCCATAAGCTCGTCTTTTTTTACTCTGATGTCATTTCTCAGCTCTCTTCCGGATTTAGGCGCATACAACAGAGCTAAAGCTGCACCTACGATTCCTCCCGTTACAAAACCGAGCAAAAGACCTTTTGCAGTTTTATTTTCGTCCATAATGTTATCCTCCTGTTTTATATGGAATTTTAAGAAATATATGTTAATTCGATTTTATTATCAAACTAGATATTTATTGCTTCGTTATATGCCACACCTACTGCTTCCATGTTGGCTTCGCTTAAAGTAGGATGAGCATGAACTGTTTTAAGTATCTGCTCATGTGTAGCTTCAAGTGATTTTGCAAGAACAAATTCGGTTATCAGTTCAGTTGCTTCCACTCCTACTATGTGAGCTCCGAGAAGCTCGTCGTATTTTTTATCAAATATTACTTTAATCATCCCGACTGTCTCGCCCATTGCTCTCGATTTGCCGCTTGCAGAAAACGGGAATTTACCTACATTTATATCATATCCCTGCTCAATGGCTTTCTTTTCCGTTAATCCGACTGATGCTACCTGAGGCTGACAGTATGTGCATCCTGGAATTGTATTGTAATCAATGTCGGGAACATGCATACCTTTAATTTTTTCTATGCAGTTTATTCCTTCCGATGATGCTACGTGAGCAAGCCATGGAGGTCCGTTAACATCTCCTATCGCATAAATGCCTTCTACGTTTGTTTTATAATCCTTGTCAACCTTTATGCTTCCCTTTTCAACTTCAACGCCTGCTTCTTCAAGTCCAAGATTTTCCACATTACCTGATACGCCGATTGCAATTAATACAACATCAGATTCAATTGCTTCGTTGCTCTTTCCTGTTACATTTGTAATTACTTTGTTTCCTTTTATTTCTACACTTTCCGTCTTTGTATCAGTCAGTATTTTTATTCCGCTTTTCTTGAATTCCCTTGCCACAATATCCGAAGAATCTTTATCCTCAATAGGCAGAATTGACGGAAGCATTTCGATTATTGTTACTTCAGTTCCGAATGCATTGTAAAAATATGCAAACTCCGCACCTATAGCACCGCTTCCTACTATCGTCATTTTTTTCGGAAGTTCTTTCAAAGTCATTGCGCCTGTTGAAGTAAGAATTTTTTTCTCATCAAATTTTAAATTGCCGAGTGTCCTTGGTTTAGCTCCTGTGGCGATAATGATGTGCTTTGCTTTTACTTTTTCCGATTCTTTGCCGGATTTATCCTTAACTGTAACCGTTTTATCTTTATTTATGTAAGCCGTGCCTTCCAGTACGTCTATTTTGTTTTTTTTCATTAAATATCTTACGCCTTTTTCAGATACATCAGCCACACCTCTTGACCTTGCAATTATTTTCTCAAAATCAAATTTGAGATTGTCATAGGTAATGCCGAAATCAGAAAGATGCTTCATTCCGTTCATCAGTTCCGCGTTTTTAAGCAAAGCCTTTGTAGGAATGCATCCCCAGTTCAGACAAATCCCGCCTAATCTGTCCCTCTCGATTATTCCCGTCTTAAATCCAAGCTGAGCCGCTCTTATTGCAGTCGTATATCCGCCCGGACCGCTGCCTATTACTATGACATCAAATTCTTTCATTTAAATTTTTTCTGTTAGTTAAATTTTGTAGTTTGTTTATTCAATTTACTAATATTGAATTAGTATCTCAATGTAATAATCAATTTAAAATTTTTAAATATCTGATTTGTGATGAATCGGAAAGTAAAATGATCCGGTTAACAGGAGAACATAAATCTCGGTGAAATTCTCAATAACTGAAAATAAATCTTCGGAAAACTCTGAATGAACAAGAATTTATTGAACAATAAAATATTCATTACCGGAGGGACGGGTTATATCGGCAGCAGGCTGATAACCGTTTTGATTAAAAATGAATTTGAAATTTTTGCATTAACAAGAAAAGGCTCGGAAAAAAAACTTCCCTCCGGCTGCAATGTTATTTTCGGAAACGCTCTCGACAGTTCTGATTTTGAAAATCAAATTCGTCCCTGTGAAACATATATTCATCTGATAGGCACAGCACATCCGGGACCGTGGAAAGGGAATGAATTCAAAAAAGTTGATCTCATTTCAGTTCAGCAGGCGGTTCCTGCTGCATTGAATTCAGGAGTCAGGCATTTCATTTATCTTAGTGTCGCACATCCTGCTCCTGTTATGAAAGATTATACAGATGTCCGTTTGAAAGGCGAAGATCTGATTATTAAAAGCGGCATTAATGCGAGCTTTATAAGACCGTGGTATGTTACGGGTCCAGGTCACTACTGGCCGAATTTGTTTATTCCTGTTTATAAATTTCTCGAATTGATCCCTTCAACTAGAGATACTGCCCGCCGTTTATCTCTTGTAAAAATAAATCAGATCTTAAGCTGTATTGTTTATGCCGTAAAAAATCCTTCAAACGGAATTAAGATCTTTGATGTGAAAGATATAAAGAAGTTTTGAGTTTTATTATTATTCTGCTATATGTGTTCCAATATCTAATGACAAAAATTCTTAATTCTTAATTCGTAATTCTTAATTCGTAATTCTTAATTCGTAATTCGTAATTCTTATTTCGTAATTCTTAATTCGCCCGCCTTGCCTTGCCGCGCCTTGCACAGCAAGGCAAGAGCGAGGCAGGTAATTCTTAATTCGCCCGCCTTGCCTTGCCGCGCCTTGCACAGCAAGGCAAGAGCGAGGCAGGTAATTCTCAATTCGTAATTCTTAATTCCTTAAACTGAACTTCTTTCCACTCCTTAAACAGGTCTTTCACTTTATTTCTCTGATATTTTCCTGTTGATGTGACAGGGATGGAATCAGAGAAAACTACTACCTTCGGCGATTTAAAAAACGGAAGGTGTTTCAGGCATTCCGTTATTATGATCTCTTTATACTTTTCTTTCTGCTCTTCTGAAATATTACTGTTCTTAAGCATCACCAGAGCACCGACTTCCTCTCCGTACCAGTCATTTTCAAATCCTACTGCAATTCCTGACTTAACGCAGTCAATTTTTGAAATGACTTCATCTATTTCAAGCGGAGAAATATTAACTGCACCTCTGATTATAAGTTCTTTGATTCTGCCCGTTATGAAGAAATATTTCCTTCCTTTGCTGTCATATTTGAAGAATCCTTCATCACCGCTTCTGAACCACCCGAATTCAAATGTCTTCTCATTCGCTTCGTCATTGTTAAAATAGTATTTCATTACATTGTGACCTCGGATAACGATCTCACCTTTTTCATTCTCATGCATATGCTCTCCCCTGTCATTATGAATCTCCATTTCATTGCATTCTACCGGTATCCCGATCGAAGGAAATCCGTATTCATTCTGCCATCTGTAGTGATCTTCCCTGCTGATGTCAAGCGGAATGAAACACGAATAACATGTGGTTTCGGATAATCCGTATCCGTGAATAATTTTCAGCCCGAACTTCTTCTCGAAGTTTCCTGCAATTTCACATGTCAGCGGACCTGCTCCGCATATCAGATGCGAAAAATTCCTGAGATCATAGTCCCCGGAATTCTCTTCCGAATGTAGCAGAAACTGCAGCAGCGTGGGAACAACGCTGACGACTTTCACTTTCTCATCCTGAAGTCTTTTTAAAAAAAACTCAGTCTGAAATTTCTGATTCAGTATAAGCCTTCCTCCGTAATACATCGTGGTCATTATTGTTACGACTGTTCCGTTTACGTGATGTATCGGCAGTACGCACATCATTGCATCATCATTATCCAGTTTATGACTTCTGGAAATTGCAAGTGCATCTGACATCAGATTATACTGTGTCAGAACAACACCCTTCGGATTACCGGTTGTTCCTGATGTATATACAATGAGACACTCGTCTTCCTTGTCGGATTTTACTTCCGAATTCAGTTCATCACTGTATTTGTCGAAAGCGAATTTATCAAATGATATTATCTCTGTTTTATTTTTTAAATTCAGTTTCCCGGTTTGTGAAATATACTCATCCTTAGTAAAGATCATTTTAGTTCCGGAGTCGTTCAGAATATACTCCACTCTGTGAATATCTTCGTTTACATTTACCGGAACTACAACAGCTCCTATTATCCAGCTTGCAAAATATAATATCACAGTCTTGAAGTGATTATGTGAGAATGTAGCTATCCTGTCTCCGTGTCTGATTCCGTTCTCAGTAAGATAATTTGCAAGCTGATAAGCTCTCTGCGAGAAGTCCCTGTACGTCAGACTTACTCTTGCAGATTTGTCATCGTAAAACGTAAGATAAATTTTCTCTGGTTTTTCGGATGAATTTTTTTTTACAATTTCTAAGATATTTTTGAACGGAACAAGATAATCTGTCGCTGACAATTCGCCAAAATAATGCGCCTTCAGAATGTTGTCATGTATGGTTTTTTTCATTCATTAATAATTTTAAATTCGGATTTCCGTGAAGTTTCAAAGTGCAACAATATTTATTTCTTTGTGACTTTGTGACTTTGATGTATTTAATTATTTTGCAAAATAATAATTATCTCAATATGAAAATAATCAAAAATTCTTTTTATGTAATTGCTTTAACTGTTTCATTTCTGTTTTCTTCCTGTTCCAAAAAAGAAGTTTCCGGGTCTAAAATATTTAATATGAATCTTAATCAGGGTATTGAAACGCTTGAGCCCGTAATGTCAAATTCAGTTCAGTCAATCTGGGGCTTGTCAGTTATGATGGAAGGACTTGTTCAGTTTGACAGGGAAAATAAAATCGCTCCCTGTATTGCAAAAAGCTGGTCAATATCTGACGATGCACTCACTTATACCTTTAATCTGAGAAGTGATGTATTTTTTCATGATAATCCCTGTTTTAGCAATTCCAAAGGAAGGAAAGTAACTGCTTCGGATTTTAAATATTGTCTCGAAAGAGTCAATAACCCTCAGACAAAATCCCGCGGACAATGGGTTTTCAGGGATAAGATAAAAGGCGCTAAAGAATATGTTGATTATCATGCTGATCCGTCTTCTGCTGAAGTGAAAGAAATTTCAGGCATATCAGCTCTGAATGATTCCACTCTTCAGATAAAACTTACAAAACCGTTCTCTCCATTTTTAAGCACTCTTACAATGACTTACGGCTTTGTTTATCCAAAGGAAGCAGTTGAGTATTACAAAGAGAAGTTCGGTCAGAATCCTGTAGGAACGGGTCCTTTCAGATTTGTAAAATGGGACATTGACAAGGAAATGATCTTTGAAAAAAATATTAACTACAGGGAAAAGGATTTAAACGGCAATCCCCTGCCTTATCTCGACGGAATAAAAATTACTTTCACTCAGTCTTCGGAAACCGAGTTCCTTGACTTTCAGAACGGCAAGTATGATTATCACGATCCTTCATCCGAGACTTATGATCAGCTCGTCGATCCTAACGGCAATCTTCTTAACGCTTCAGATAAAAATTATACTTTAATCAGGCAGCCATGGCTCCAGACAGTTTATTTTGGAATGATTCAGTCTGCAGAACTGCCTGGCGGAAAAGAAGGTCCGTTTGTTAACAATAAAAAATTAAGGCAGGCGCTGAATTACGCCATAGACAGAAATAAAATACTAAAGTTCGTTCTGAAGAACAGAGGAACTCCTGCTTCCAACGGACCTATCCCTCCCGGAATGCCTGGCTTTAATCCGGATATAAAAGGTTATTCATATGATAAGGAAAAAGCTAAACAGCTTTTATCAGAAGCCGGATACCCTGACGGCAAAGGTCTTAAACTAACGCTTGTAACAGCCAATGACGAGATCCAGAAAACCATTGCTATAACAGTTCAGGAACAACTCAGAGACCTCGGCATAGATCTGAAACTCGATCAGATGCTTCAGGCGACTCTTATAACAAAACAGGAGGAAGGTCTGTTTCCTTTCTGGAGAGCAAGCTGGGGCGCTGATTATTATGATCCGGAAAATTTCATGGCTTTGTTTTACAGCAAAAATATAATTCCGAAAGGTCCAAACAGAGTGGGTTACAGTAATCCCGCCGTTGATGAGTTGTACGAAAAAGCGCTGAAGATCACTGACTTTACAGAAAGAAAAAAGATTTATGACGAAATGCAGAAAATTGTGATTGATGATGCCGTCTGGCTTTTTTTGTATTATAATCAGAAGGTTTATCTGCTTCAGAAAAATGTGGAAGGTTTTTATGTTGACGGTCTGAATATTATTAATCTTAAATACACAAAAAAGAATTAGTATGAAACAACCAAACTTTCTCTCAAGAACAGCTAACAGTATGTTTGATTTAAATTTCAATTAAACATACATTCTAAAACTGTATTTTATTGAAATTATTTACTTCCATCAAATTATGTCTTTACATATTATAATTTAAATTTAATCTTTATGAATTCATTAGCTGATGACTTACAAGAAAAAAGAAATTCACTACAGGAATTTGGTGAATTAACAAAAAGAATTTTAGAGTATTTACAAAATGTTATTAGTTCTGAAATTATAAAAAATAATTATATAATTTATTCGTCTAGAATAGCAGGAACTACAAAATATTTAAGACCAATTAACAAAAAGCTTTTCCTGAAAGAATCGGTAATTTTTGAAAATAAGTTTAAATTATTTAGAAAATTATTAAAGCAAAAAATTAATTTAAATATTCTTGAAGATAAAATAGTCATAGACCAGGTGGTTTATACAATTCAACAATCTATTGGTGCAGGATTAGATTTATTAGTAAATCCAAATAGTGCAAGAAAACATGTTGGTAATAGATTTGAAGAATTAATTAGAGCGATCTTCACGGAAATGGGAATTTCTAACAAGAGAGTAGTTCTTCAAATTCCTTACGAATCAGATGAAGGGGAAAAAATTTATAAATGTGAAAATGACATTGTTCTTTCTCCTTATAAAAAAGTAAAATCAACTTCGAAATTTATTGAAGAAAAAGAAATTATTGTTTCTTTGAAAACTACTTCGAAAGACCGAATGGGAAAAGTATTTATTGATAAACTATTAATCGAAAGATTTCTTGGAGGTAAACGAAAAATTTTATTAATAATATTTAATGATGTACAAAGAAAAAAAGATAATAACATTAGTTACACTCTTGTATCTGGATTATTTATGGTTTACACGAAATTCCTGTCTCAATTAGAAGGTGTATATTATATTGATCCTCCTCCAAACGCTTTAAAAGATCCATTTAAAATGCACATAAAATCATTTTCAGATCTGATCTCAATTGAAATTAAAAATTTACTAGCCTCTTAATTTCATTCTCCTTTCAATTGATTCGTTTGAATCAGTTGCAAGATAAATTCTATCTAAATGATTTTTGTTGTTTAATCTATCTTGAATAATTTTACAATATTTTTCTTCTAACTCTATACCAATCCACTTTCTCTTATAAGCTTCTGCTACTGCTACAGTTGTTCCAGATCCACAGAATGGATCAAGTATAATACTATCTTCATTTGATGATGAAAGAATTATTTTTCTTAGAAGTTCGACTGGTTTTTGTGTTTCATGCTTTGTTTTTTCCCAGGAACCGTTTGAAATAGTTGGAATTTCAAAAACATCTTTCGGCTTTGCCCCTAATGAATTCGGTTCCCAAATATAATTTTTTTTATTTCCATTAGAAAATTGTGATGATAATGCTTGAGTTCTTTTAGGATATTTTAATGTGTGTTGATTATAAGGAATTCTTACTGGATCGATATTAAAAATAAAATCTTTACTTTTCCTTAAATGTAAAATGCTTTCATGAGACCTGCCCCAATCGTTTCCTAAATTTCCCTTATTTCTATAAAACCAAATAAGCCATTTGCATCCTGTAAACTTTTTTGAACAAGCATATTTTAAATCAGCTAATATCTCAGAAAATCCACATATATATAAGGATCCTTTTTTTGTTAAAATCCTATATGCTTCATTTATCCATTCCATACTCCAGTTAACATATTCAATCTGAGAAGAAAAAGTATCCCATTCAGCTTTACGAATGTTATATGGAGGATCAGCAAAAATTAAATCTATTGAACTAGATTCTATATTTTGTAAATATTTAATTGAATCAGTTTGAAATAGTTTACCATAATTTGTCTCAAAGAATGGTTCAATTATTAAATTATTTTTAATCTCTGAATCATATTTTCGAAATACTATCTGTTCAGTGATAAAGAATATTACATCTCTTTCATTATAAACTCTGTACTTGCTAATTGGATGTCTCAAACTTTTGAATTTTCCAGATCTATCCCATCTTCTTAATGTTTCTTTACTTACACCTATTCTTTTTGATGCTTCTGATAAAGAAATATATTCTACCATAATGATTTAAAGTTAAACAACCTTACACAATATTAAGAATATTTTTATAATATAAAATATTAATTTTCTAACCTCTTTCTGAATTTCTCAAAAATCTTTTTATCATCCTCTTCATGCTCTCTGTGACAGCTGTACACTTTTATGACTTTCTGAAGTCTTCTTTCTTCAGCTGTAGCGTTGATCATGTCTAAATATGTATTTCTAACATATTCCAGTTCTTCAATTCTTTTATCGGAACCGGATTCAAATAATAGTCAATATCAGCCTTTTCCTGTTCTGCGTTTGATTTAAAAATCTTTATTTCTTTTTTCATAATTCGAATTTTATAATTTGGATTTTAATTCAAAGACCAAAAGTTCTTCCGAACTTCACTGCATCATAATTATACTTCTTCCTTATTTTATCCATTTTCTTAAGCAAATTCTCTTTCTTGTCCGCATCATCAAATAAATTCTCCTGCATAGCATCTTCACCGGTTACAAGCTCTGAAAACTTGATTCCAAGAAGTCTGATCTTTTTTTTATTGCTGAGCATTTTATCCAGGAGCTCAACTGCATCTTCAAAGAAATCAGTCTCAACATTCGAATACTTCTTTCCCGTGAATGATCTCTGATTTACTTTGAAATCGTAATACTTTACTTTGACAGTAATAGTTCTGCCCTTTGTATTTATGCTGCGAAGCTTCTGACAGCACCTTTCCATTAAATAATACAGTTCTGACTCCAGAAACTCCCTGTCATCAGTATCTTCCCAGAATGTGTTTTCCTTTGAAAGCGATTTCCTGTCTTCATTAAATTCTTTTACAATGTCACTCGACTTCCCTTCAGCTACATTCAGCAGAAAAGATGTATGAATGCCGATCTCGTTTTCATAAAATGATTTACTGTATTTCAGAATGTCACCTATCTTAATTATGCCGTAACGTTTAAGTCTTTCCTGAGTCGCTTTCCCTGCGCCTGGTATTTTATCAATAGTGAGTTCGCTCAGAAATTCCTTTTCCTGTCCGAAAGGAACTACTGTAATTCCGTCAGGCTTATTGAATTTGGAACCGATCTTTGCGCATATTTTATTTGTAGCGATTCCGATCGAACAAGTGATCTTCAGAGTGTCTTTTATTTCATTCTTTATTTTATTTGCAAGGAGTATGTGATCATTGTTGTGCAGATAAAGAACCTGAGTAACATCAAGATAAGCTTCATCAACGCTGACCGGTTGAACAACCGGAGTATATTTATAAAATATTTCCCTTACCTTTTTTGAATAGTCGGAATAAAGACCTCTTGTGCTTCTGATAAAATTAGCTTCCGGAACAAGCAGCATTGCTCTTGCAAGAGGCATGGCAGTTCTTACTCCTTTTGCCCTTGCAAGATAATTCGGACAGGCAACTATGCTTCTCCTGTCTTCCTTTGTCCCGCCAACTACAAGCGGCTTATTCTTTAATTCGGGTTTTATGGCTTCCTCGCAGGATGCGAAGAATGCATCCATGTCTATGTGAAATATTATTTTATGATTATCTGCCATTTATTCTAACTTATATTTTCAGCTATTTTTAATCAATTAATTAAAGTTTACCACATCAGGATTGAAAACAAGAAATTTCCGCTAATCTCACTAATCGACACGGATTTGAAAATGTATTTTATACAATTGGTGTATATTCGTGTAATTCGTGGCAGAAAGCAAACTTCAAAAATTAAAGCTGCCAACTTGAGTCACATGGTAATTCTAAAATCCTTTTGTTCATGATTCAAAATATATTAGCTCAAAGATTGACAGTTCAATAGTAACTTGAATAAACAAAAGGATAAGTCTAATTTTAAATGAAGTTTCCGAAACATGATGTGTTTATTAATTAAGCTGTCATGGATAGCATAAATTATGGGAAATATTTTTATTATGTAATTTCGGTTTTGCTGTTGATCACCGGTCTATTCGGCATTAAAAGATTAATGACAAAAGCCGACCTGCCTTTCAGTTATTCATTTCAGGATGATAAAATTGTCTCAACTCAGAAATATGACATTATAAATTCCGGTGATGTTATATTTTCAATCGATGGTGTCAGACTCGAGAGCTTATATCAGCTTGAAACGCTGACTGATGCGCGATCGATCGGTCAGAATACGGATCTTGAAATCAGTTCCCCCGGTAAATCAATTTTTACCTTACATGTTCATCTCGACCGATACTACAGAAGTCTTAATTTTATTTTAATTAGTCTTCTTACTGGACTTTCTTTCTGGATCACATCAGTTTTTCTGATAATGAAAAAATACGGAAAGAGTTCAGTTACCGTTCTCTTTTGGGTGCTGATGCTATTTTCCGTTGCAACCATTACATCTCCCGGAAGTTATTTCCCCGGCTATGACATGATAGCTATTTTAATCAGAGCTTCACATGTTTCCTCATACTTTCTCGGAGGAGTCGCATTCCTGCATTTTACTTTTACATTCAGAAAGGACAAAACAGCGCAAACTAAACTATTGATAAAAGTTATGTATGTCATATCAATTCTGTTTTGCATTGTTCTGATCATTGTTCAGGTATTTTCAATAATATTCAATTCTTCCGGCTGGGTTTTTGCAATGGAAAAACTCTGGAAAATTACAGAAGCGCTGTTACTGGTCTTTATTATTGCTGGATCTTTAAATTTGTTTTTAAATTACAAAAGCATCAGCAATCGTCCTGAGAGAAAAAAGATCGAATGGGTATTCTGGGGTCTGGCTGTCGGCGCATCTCCGTTTCTGCTATTGTACATCGTGCCTCAGGTGTTCGGGGTTAAAGAAGTGGTGCGTGAAGAAATCCTGCTTTCCTTTCTAATACTTGTTCCGGTTTTCTTTGCTATGGCAGTGATAAAGTATCATGTTTTCGAGATTGATATTTTCATTAAAAGAAGCATACTTTATTCTTCACTGACTTTCATCACGATAATTATTTATTTCACCGCTATCTCCGTCATTACATTTTTCGCAAACGACCTTTTGAAGGAATACAGGAATCTTGTATCTATTTCTTTGATAATACTTATAGCATTCATTTTCAATCCGCTTCAGAATAAGATCAGGCACTTCATAGACAGAATATTTTACAGAGAAAAATATAATTTTGAAAAATCGGTGAGTAATTTCATTTCGGGGATAAAAGACCGGAATACTGTCACTTCGCTAAGCAGATATGTTATAGATGAAATTGAAAAAATCATTCCTGTGAAAAAGATATCTCTTATTGCTTCCAATGTTACAGGCGACAGATTAAAAATTCTTTCTCAGAATAATTTTGATGACCTCACTGAATACATTTCAGCTGCAAGAATCAGCAAAATAAGATTTGATCCTGAAAAGATTATTACAGCCGCAGAAAAAATCGAACCGGGAATTGAAACAGATAACAGTCTGAACAACGTTTTAAACCGATGGGGAATTAATGTCGTCATTCCTTTTAAACTCGAATCAGAAAATAATTCCGGAGCATTACTGCTCGGAGATAAACAATCGGAACTCCGGTACACCAAACATGATATTGATCTGTTAAATGTGCTGATTCAGAATACAACGCTTGCGCTGAAGAAACTGCAGATGCAGGAAAGACTTGTTTATGAAGAGATGGAAGTTACAAGACTGGAAGAACTCAATGACATGATGTCATACTATGTATCAAGCGTCTCCCATGATCTCAAAACGCCTCTGACTTCGATTAAAATGTTTACTGAAATATTGAAAGAACAGAACAACTTTAAGAATGTGAAAGAGAAAGAATATCTTGATATTATTGAAGGAGAGAGTGACAGACTTTCAAGGCTTATAAACAATGTTCTTAATTTTGCAAAGATAGAGAATGGCATCAAGGAATATTCTTTCTGCAGAACAGATCTCAATGTATGCATTGAAGCAGCTCTGAAAATAATGGAATATCAGTTTGACATTGAGAATTTTAAAATCGAAAAGTCCCTTCAGAAAGATATATACATTATTGCAGACAAAGATTCAGTGACAGAGGCGCTGCTGAACTTATTTACAAATACAATTAAATACTGTACTGATAAAAAAGTCATCAGAGTAACATTGAATACTGAAAATGAATTTGCAGTTGTAATAATCGAAGATGAAGGGATCGGTATTTCTGAGGATGATCTTGAAAATATTTTCAGACCTTTTGTCCGTTCCAAAGATTCAAACGCAATGCATACAGGCGGCGCAGGCATTGGTCTGAGCATTGTAAAAAACATTATGGATGCTCATAAAGGAAGAATAGAAGCTGAAAGTGTTTTAGGAAAAGGAAGTACTTTTAAATTATTCTTTAAACTGTATTCGGACGAATGATTAATGTCTTTGTACCCGGAATCCTGACCGGAAGTAGTTTTGTAATATTTCGGTAAATTGTTTTTTTTTAATATTAATTCAAAAATACTTTTCAGACATGAATAAAATCCTAATCATCGAAGATGACCCTGCAGTATCAAAAGGACTTGAAATAAGCCTGAAGAAAGAAAATTATGAGTCTATAACAGAATCCGACGGTGAAGCAGGTTATAAGACTGCGCTTAAGATAAGACCCTGCCTGATACTTCTTGACATTATGCTTCCGAATAAAAACGGTTTTGATATTTGCAAAGACCTGCGTCTTAACGGTCATAATTTTCCAATTATAATGCTTTCTGCAAAAGCAGAAGAGGCGGATAAAGTGATCGGATTCGAACTCGGAGCTGATGATTATGTTACAAAACCTTTCAGCGTAAAAGAACTGATGGCAAGAGTCAAAGCTATATTAAGAAGACGATCTGTCATACTTAATG
>JAFDZQ010000093.1 GCA_018266895.1 Bacteroidota bacterium | reverse complement strand
ATTTTTTTCCTGTAAAGGACGGCATCCTTCATTGTCTTTCCCTGATTATCCTTCAGCCATTTCATGAATTCCCTGTCAAAACGAAAATGAACACCGATCTCAGATATAAAAAATCTTCTGACATTTTGAGTATTTTTATAATTTTTGTCAATAACTGTAGTATAGTCAATCTTATCTTTATGCCAGTCAAAATTCATTAAGATGTTTATTTTATTTTGAAATAAAAAAAGCTGTATCCGTTTTCACGGATACAGCTTAGAAACATATAAAAAGATTACTTTATCTGATTCTCTTGAATTCAATTCTTCTGTTTCTCAATCTTCCTTCTTCCGTATCATTTGAATCGATAGGTTTATCCGGACCGTAACCTTCAGTCTCTATTCTTGAAGCGTCAATTCCGTTGTTTACCAGCCATGACTTTACGGATTCAGCCCTGTTCTTTGAAAGATTCATGTTCATGGCTCTTGTGCCTCGGCTGTCCGTATGACCGCTGATTTCAACAATTATTTCAGGATTGTCTTTCATTGATCTTAAAGCTTTCTCAAGGATTGCTTCGGAACCTGCTGAGATTTCGGCACTTCCGCTTGCAAAGTTGATACCTTCAAGAACAATTACTGTTCCGATCTTTACTTCCTCTTTTGGTTTTGGAGCAGGCGGCAGATCGTCGTTTGGATTTAGAGGATCAGTGCCTCTGTTTACTTCCACACCGTCGCCGATCGATCCAAGGTCAGTATCTGCGATCTTAGGATTTGTTTTGTATATCAGAACTTCATCACCGTCTGTTAATCCGTCATTGTCAGTATCTCTGTCTGTAGGATTAGTCAGGTATTGGTTTACTTCCTCATTATCCATCAGTTTATCAGAATCGGTGTCTTTACTGAGAGGATTTGTATTATATTTATTTATCTCATCACAGTCATTAAGCGTATCGCCGTCAGTATCTTTATTCAAAGGATTGGTTTTGTAGATATTAACTTCATCACCGTCTTTACAGCCATCTCCGTCAGTATCCGGATTTTCAGGATCTGTTCCGATCTGTTCTTCCCTGCATTTCGTTAAGCCGTCCATATCTTCATCGGTATTGCAGTCATCACCGCCGACAAACGAAAGACCGACACCAAGGTGTCCGTAACCGTCTTTGAAGTCTTTAATAAGAAAATTGTTAAGGAAATCCGTGAATGAATACGTAGCTCCGACACTTACATCAAGAATGACATTTTTTGATAATTTGATTTCCGTTCCTATACCTGCAGGAACAATGCCTGTCCAGCTGTCTTCAAGTTTGCTGTACTCAGGAATGTGAACTGTGGAAGGAACTTCCTTTACTGTATATTTCAATAAGCCTGCGCCGAAATAAACATAAGGATTCCAGTTTGCCGAAGGAAACGGAGCAATTTTTAATCTTGCATCTATCGGTATTATGTCTGTACTGACATAATGTTCATGATCTGTAGTTGCAGTTTCAGAATGAACATTGAAGTTATCATTCGTTTTATATTTACCGTATCCTCCGCCTATTTCAATTGAAAACGTTTTATTAAGCTCAAATCCGAGAAATGCTCTTCCGAGAAATGAAGGTGCAGCGTCAAATTCCGAAAAAGGCAAAAGCTGATTGTACTGAATTCCGGCTTTGACATTATAATTCTTGAACTGAGCATTCGCGGTAACGGATAATAAAACTAAAAAAATTGTTGCTAAAAAGTATCTTACTTTCAAAATTTCCTCCTGTCTTTTAATTAATTAAAATAAGAATAATATTTTCTTATTGAATTTAAGCTTTTCCGATACAAGATTACAGATAAAAATAGATGCCTTTATGAAATTAAGGCCAGTGTTGTCCAAATTAATTTATATTTGTAATAAATATTTATTACTATTAAAAAATTGAATAAAATGCAAACTTTTTAAAACAACCCCACCCTGCCGGGGCTGTCCCATAAGTATGGATTGAGTTAAATTGAAAATATAAAAAGTTAATTTACATTCTGGATTCCCGCGAATGCCTGCCTTACACGCTTTCAGCGGGGTAAACCGCGAGGCAGGAGTGCTCCCGCCGGGAATAAATTTTTAATATAGTTTTCAATGATTGGATCCCGGCTAAAAGCGCGCGGGGATGACACTAAGGGTTTTTCAGAAATCACTACTGTATAAAAGGATACGAATCTGTCACCGTGCCTTTTTCCGGGCATCTTCATAAATTGTCTGATGGGCTTTGTCGAAATTTATCAGCTTATCATAAACGGTCCTGTCTCCGTAATCAAGAAACACGTCCGCTATTTCCGCAGCTTTTGAATCAAAAAATATGTCTACATTAAACGATTTCACTTCTTTCTTTTTAATATTGCTGATTGCTTCAAGGGCGATAAGTATATTATTCTGAGCTGTTTTTTTCTTAAGTAAAAGCGAATCAAGACCGAAGTACATATATTCAAAATAACCTTTCCTGAAATTATCAAATCTTACGCTGAGAAGTTCCTGCACAAGCTGAAGTCTTGACGGTTTTGAACCGCCTCCGGTCTCATTCCAGCCCGAAGTGCTTATTGTAACCTTATTACAAATATCCACCGCTTTCTGAAAATATTTATTCCCTGCAAATGCAATGTAAGAATCTTCATCATATCCGACTATCATATACGCATAATAATCCAGAAGACTCAGAAACGAATCGAATCTCTGATCATTTTTTATGAAGGGAATGTTTTCATTATAAACAAACTGGCATCTTTCATCAAGAAATCTGAAAGCAACTGAAAATTTTTGCTGACCGTTGTTAAAAGGATTGAAGACTTCTCTCTGGCTGGCAATGAAGAGTTTTGCATCATAAGTAAGAGTTGTAGTATTTACACCGGTAAAATTGAACTGCATCTGAACCCTGATAGGAGGTATTTTTTCATTGTGATACTTGTTCTTATTCAGATAATCTTCTACCTTCTGTTTGAAATTTACTAATTTTTCCTGTGAGCTCTGGGGAAGCTGTGTTACGTCTATTGAAACTTCCGCCTTAAGATCAATCTGTGAAAATGATTCTTTGACATTCGTTAAACAAATAATTACGATAATTAAAAACCATTTAATTTGACTTTGCATTTTCTATCTCTTTCGGTTAATTTATTTATGAAATTCAAAATACTTATTAAAAGAATCAATACAATTATTTAAATTAGATACATGAAAAGTATAATTACAGCTGTATTTTTATTCCTTTGCATAAATTGTTCAACAGCTCAGTTCGAAAACACAGACATCGGAGCAAGGGCAACCGGTTTAAACGGAGCTTATACTTCTTTATCCAATAATTCTCTTGCGGTTTTTTATAATCCTTCCGGACTCGGTCAGATGAAATACAGGGAAGTATCCGTTTTTTATTCTCCTTCCCCGTTCGGATTAAGTGATATTTCCACAGCTGCATTAACCTATGCGGAGCCATTAAAATTCGGAACTCTCGGATTCGGCATCAGAACATACGGCTTCGACCTCTACAGAGAAACAAACGCAATCTTATCTTACGGAAATAATTTCAGGGAAAAGATCTTTTACGGATTCAATATAAATTATTATAATCTGAAAATTCAGAATTACAACACTGCTTCCGCATTCGGCGCTGACATTGGGGCAATGGCATATATAACTGATTTTCTCAGATGGGGATTTTTTGCAAAAAATATTTCGGGTACAAAGATCGGAGCTTCGGGAGAAAAACTTGCTCAGGTTTACAGGACCGGTCTGAATGCACAGCCCAGAAATGATCTTAATATGATCCTTGAATTTGAAAAAGACGTTAAATATCCGCTCTCAGTAAGGGGAGGTATGGAATATTCGGTTAATGATTTCGTTGATATCCGTGCCGGAGTTGGGACAGAGCCGACTTCTTTTTCAGGCGGGTTAAGCATTTACTACAACAACTTCCAGTTAGATTATGCTATCTATAATTACAAGGATCTGGGAATCACAAATCAGGGTTCGTTAACTTTCAATTTCGGCGGTGATAAATCAAGAAAACTTGCAAAGGAACAGCTGAAAAAAGCATTTCTAAAATAATCCATAATTCAGGTAAGAATGAGATACAGGAAACTCGGCAAATGCGGCGCAAAGGTAAGCGTAATCAGCCTTGGCAGCTGGCTTACGATAGGCGGAACCGTTGAAACTAAAAAAAGCAGAGATATAATTAAACTTGCTTTTGAAAGCGGAATAAATTTTTTTGATACGGCTGATGTATATAATTACGGTATGGCTGAAATCGCACTCGGCAAATCGCTAAAGGAATTCAGGAGACAGAATCTGTTCATTGCCTCAAAATGTTTCGGTAAAATGTCTGACGATCCAAACGATAAAGGTCTTTCACGAAAACACATTTTTGAATCAGTTCATAAATCTCTTAAAAATCTAAAGACAGATTACATTGACCTTTATCAGTGTCACCGTTATGATCCCGATACTACGCTGGAAGAGACCTGCAGAGCATTCAATACACTGATCGAACATGGTAAAATTCTTTACTGGGGTGTCAGTGAATGGACTAAAGATGAAATTAAAAATGCGCTCGGTATCTGCGAAAAATTAAATCTTCATAAGCCGGTAAGCAATCAGCCGCAGTACAATCTGTTTTCAAGAGCGATAGAAACAAACGGAGTCCTGGAGATCTGCAGGGAACAGGGAATCGGATTGGTGGTCTGGTCACCGCTGGCGCAGGGAGTTCTGACCGGGAAGTATAACAGAAAAAAAATTGAAAGCGATTCAAGATTAAAAGACAAAAAAAATAATGCTTTTGTGAAGAGTTTTGCAAAAGAGGAAAATCTGAATAAAGTCGGAGAGTTGATAAAGATATCCGAAAAAACAGGGATCACAGTTTCCAATCTGGCTTTGGCATGGTGTCTGAGAGATGAGATAGTGTCAAGCGCTATAACTTCTGCAACTAAAGAATCACAGTTAAAAGAAAATATAAAAGCTTCCGAAACGGAGTTACCGGAAGAAATTTTAATTGATATCGAAAAAATCTTTAAACCCGCAAAATGAATTATTTAGTGATCGGAGAACCGTGCGTAGATGTCATTCATAAATCCAACGGCGAGACTGTCAACAGTTACGGCGGAATACTTTATTCCGTGATCAGCATGGCAGTGCTATCGGGTGCAAATGACAGCATTATTCCCGTTATGAATCTGGGAGACGATGAATTTGATAACATTATTAACATTTTCAGAAAATATCCTAAGATCAAAACTCACGGAATTAATAAAGTAAAACACCCTACAAGGAAAGTTAATCTTTACTACAATTTATATAACACTGATAAAAGCGCAAGAATAGAAAAGTCAACCGAGCCGACTTATACTCTTGATTACAATCAGTGCGAAAGTTTTTTTAAAATGGCGGATGCTATCCTGATAAATATGATTTCGGGAGTTGATATCACTATTCAGACACTGAAAAACATAAGGAAAAATTTCAGCGGCTATATTCATATTGACATACATAACATTGTAATGCATACAAAAGAAGACGGAAGCAGGATTCACAAGCCTGTGGACAACTGGTATGAATGGTGCACAAATTCGGATACGGTTCAGATGAATGAATTTGAAATAGCGACATTAAGCCGCGACAGGCTGTCTGAATACAGAATTGCCGAAGAAATTCTTTACAACAGAAACTATGAAGTTAAGGGTCTGATTGTAACTCGCGGAAAGATAGGAGTTACCGGATTTGTGAAAAAAGAAAAATCCTACGGCAATGAAAAATTCAATGATCTGGATCATTTAAACGTCGCTTCGATTGAAAATCCTTACTTTAAAGATTCCACCGGCTGCGGCGATGTTTTTGCATCATCATTTACAATCGATTATTCCGTGAACAGAGATTTTATTAAGAGCATTCATTTTGCGAACAGGATGGCGTCATTTAATTCCTCTCTTGAAGGAATTAAAGAACTGGACAAACTAAGATAAATTATTTAACGGACTGAATGAAAATACTCATTACGGGATCTAACGGACTTCTCGGACAGGCGGTCACTTCAATATTCACAAGAGAATCGGATTACGAACTGATACAAACTTCATTTGAAGACAATTCATATCTTTCTTTCGGACATATATATGAAACTCTTGATATAACTTCAAAAGAAGACGTAAAAAGATTAACAGATTTCTATGCGCCCGATGTAATCATCAACTGCGCTGCTTTTACGGATGTGGATAAATGCGAAACAGAAAGAGAGCTTTCATGGAAAATAAATGTTGACGGAGTAAAAAACCTGATCATTGCCTCAAGAAGAAACAACTCGAGATTAATACATTTTTCCACTGATTATGTTTTCGACGGAAAGAACGGTCCATATACTGAAGAATCAGTCCCGAATCCGATATCCTTCTACGGAAGAGAAAAACTTGCCAGTGAAAACGCCTGCATTACCAGCGACATAAATTATGCAATAATCAGGACTCTGGTGCTTTACGGCATCGGAAATAAGGTCAAGCCGAATTTTGCCCTGTGGCTGATTGAAAAACTGAGAAACAATGAACCCGTAACCATTGTAACCGATCAGATCAGCAATGTAACCATGATTGATGATCTTGCTTACGGAACTTTGAAAATAACGGAAAAGAATTTAAAAGGAATTTATAATATCGCAGGTTCAGACATTCTCTCGAGATATGATTTTGCAATGAAGGTCTGTGAAGTATTCGGGTACAGCAAGGAACTCGTCAGACCGGCTATCACCGCAAGCCTGAATCAGTCAGCTCCAAGACCGCTGAAATCCGGACTGACAACATATAAAATGGAATCGGAACTTGGTTTTAAACCGATGGATGCTCTTGAAGGATTACGACTCCTGAAAATACAGCTTGGTTATTAATAAATTTTATAATTTATACAAGAAATGTTAGACATAAAATTAATCAGAGACAATCCTGAATCAGTAAAAAATAAACTCATTCTGAGAAACGAAGATACATCCGTAATTGATAAAATCCTTGAAGCTGACGGGAAAAGACTTAATCTGATTTCCGTATCAGAAACTCTGAAGGAACTCAGGAATTCTGTTTCAGATGAAATTGCCGTTATGAAAAAAAACAAACAGGATTCATCTGATAAAATCGCGGAAATGAAAAAGGTTTCCGAAGAAATCAAAACGTATGATGAAAAGCTCAGGAAAGTCGATTCAGAAATAGACCTGCTTCTGAAATATGTGCCTAATCTTCCGCATGATTCCGTTCCACACGGAAAATCAGAAAAAGACAATAAGGAGATATTAATCTGGGGAAAATTGAAGAGTTTTGATTTTAAAGTCAGGGATCACATTGAACTCGGAAAAGCGCTTGACATACTTGACTTTGAGCGTGGCACAAAGATCTCAGGAAGCGGTTTCCCTTTGTACAAAGGAAAAGGCGCGAAGCTTGAAAGAGCGCTCATCAATTTTATGCTGGATGAGCAGTCAAAGAACGGATACAAAGAAGTGATGACACCGGTGTTGGTAAACAGGGCTTCTATGGAAGCGGCTGAAAAGGTTCCTAAATTTGAAGAAGATATGTATCACATGGAGAAGGACGATCTTTTTGCCATACCGACTGCGGAAGTTCCGATACTCAATATTCACCGTGATGAAATATTAAAACAGGATGAACTTCCTCTCAGATACTGCGGATTTACAAATTGTTTCAGAAGAGAAGCAGGAAGTTACGGAAAAGATACAAAGGGATTTCTCAGAGTCCATCAGTTCAATAAAGTCGAACTCATAAATTTCTGCAAACCGGAAGATTCGTACAGTGAACTTGAAAAAATGCTTGAGGATGCAACGGGAATTCTGAAAAAATTAAATATTTACTTCAGAGTAATAGAGCTTTGCACAGCCGACATTGGTTTTGCAGCAAGCAAATGCTATGACATAGAAGTATGGTCTCATGCCGAGAACAAATGGCTGGAAGCTTCTTCGGTGAGCAACTGCACTGATTTTCAGACAAGGAGGGCTATGGTAAGATATAAAAAAATCCTTGACAACAGGAAGACAAAAACAGAATTAGTTCATGCGCTTAACGGCTCGGGGCTTGCCACTTCAAGACTTATGGTCGCATTAATGGAGGCATACCAGACAAAGGAAGGAAATATTTCAGTACCGGAAGCACTGAGAAGCTATACAGGATTTGATGTTATCTGATTTTAAAAATTATTCGAATTTCTTTTTTGCAAGGACCACAGCTCCGACTATTGCGGCAAGCAGCAGGAATGAAGCAAGTTCAAACGGGAATGAATAATTTGAAAACAGTTCCATACCGAGAGATTCCGCAGTTCCCATTGTTAATGCTTTTTCGGACATGACCTTAAACTTTCCTTCAAACCCGAAATAAACCGTAAATGAAAGAAGACAGAACAGAAAAATACAAAGCAGAACAGCGGTTAATTTTCTGTAAGAATATGTTTCCTTTAGTTTGCCCTCATCATGTAGATTCAAGAGCATGATCACAAAAAGGAAAAGAACCATAATTGCACCCATATACACTAATACCTGTATGATTGCAATGAACTGCGCTTTCAGTAGCAGATAAAGACCTGAAACAGTAAAAAAGTTTAGAATTAAAAATATAGCGCTTGATATCGGGCTTCTTCTTGTTATCATCATAATGGCTGATCCTACTGATAAAACTGCAAGAAAGAAGAACAGAACAGTTTCTAAATCAAATTTCATATATTATTTTATTTCTGAATTTGTTCAATATATGATTTATAAGATAAATTTGTAATTCCAATTATTTTAGTAAAATTAATTTTTTTACGTCAGAAAATCCTTCGCTTGTCAGTCTGCAGTAATAAGCTCCTGCGGCAAATTTGCTTCCGTCAAACTGAACTTCATAACTGCCGGAACCCAGATTTTCATTCACAAGAGTTTCTATGTTTTTACCCAATGCGTCATTAACAGAGATAGTCACAAATGAATTATACGGAACTCCGAATCGTATCTTTGTTACGGGATTAAAAGGATTAGGATAATTCTGATGCAGAATAAAATTCTGCGGAACCGGTGACTCTGTCTTTACTATTCCCGTATTGATAATGTTGATATATCTTCCGTAAAGTATTGAATATGAAGAACTGTCTTTATTATATATTGCCCATATTCTCGCATCGAAACTGCCGAGTTTTATTCCTCTGTTCATTGCAAGACTTACGTTTGCCGCAGAATTTCCTGCAGTCGAACTGTCAGACTGGTATATAAAATTATAAGTATGAAACTTTACTCTTACGGAATCGCTGCTTTTCTTGATATGTGCAGCAGCCTGAAAATTAATGGAATTAACTACGGAAGAATTATGCGGTAAATTTTCTGTGATGATCGGGAATATTATTGAATGAAAACTGCTGTTATCGGATCCTGCATCAGAAATAACGCGATCCTGAAAATTCGAACCGCCTGAATTATAAATTGAAGTGGCGTAAACACCGTAACTGCCTGCTCTGTCAGAGTTAAAAACACCGCTCAGATAATTCCCGAAATTCGCAAAAACAAAACCGGAGTTAACATTATTTCCGAGGTAAGCAATTGTATCGGGAGAAGTCCAGACCGGAATCCCGGATGTTGATCTGACATAAACGGCATTCTTATTGTCAGCTTTTTTGATTTCATAACTTACGGAATATCTGGAACCGCTGAACGGATGATGACCTATGAAAGGATTTTTACATACAGAAGTATCGCCTGCAGTCAGATTTGTATCGTAAGAGACAGTTTGAGTAACAGGATTAAAATGTCTGTATATTATATCGTTGTTTTTTTCATAGACAACGGCAAAGACGGAATTATTAAGATATGCGCTTCGCGGCATTGATTTATTGTAAGCGCCTGTATCAAATGGAAACGGGCTGCTCCATCCGTTACCCTGATTGTAATAACTTCCGTAAATATCGTATTTCCCGTTTCGGTATGATTCCCATAATGCAAGCGCAATGTTTATCTGACCCCCTTCAGAACCCGCAGGAAGGTCATAAGACACCGAAGGATGATAATTCAGGGAATTGTTATCGGTAAGATAGGAAACAGTATCAACCGGACCATTCAGCCCGACTTTCATAACGCAAATCCTGTTGTTCAGTAAAAAGCTCCCTCTTTCAAAGATCAGGAATTCCCAGCTGTAAGTATTGAAAAACATTAATTCAGGATTGCCGAATGAAGGATTTTTATCAACAAAACCGGAAGTATATTTCTGAGCGGGCTGCCATTCAAAAGGTTGTGACTTTAGAATATTATTTGCGGAGAAAAATGATATTGCTGTTAAGACAGTGAAGAGAAAAAATCTCAGCAGAGTATTAGTGAGTTTCATAACACCCCCTTTTTTTGAAAAATTAAGAATATGCAGTTACGGATACAATGCATATATTTGGAATAAAATGGAGCAATGATGTCCAGGATAATTTTAAACAATAGAATTTTATTTATTTTCTAATCAAAGTTTCCGCCGTTGTTGTTGTTCCAAAAAGTTTGCTTATTAA
>JAFDZQ010000092.1:60545-70555 GCA_018266895.1 Bacteroidota bacterium | reverse complement strand
ACATTAATTATGAGGCAATGCGGTCTTAAAAAATTAAACGGTATTGAATTAAAAAATTTTCGGATAAAGAACACATTTGAACATATTTTTAAACCTGCATTAATTTCATTCCGGTATCCTCATCTCAGAAATTATTTTCCAAAACTATGTTGGAAATTAAAAAACAATATTATTATTTTTGCATTAACTAACAAATTTTTTAAATAAAAAAAACAAAAATGAAAGCTAAGTTAATTGTTCTTTGCTTTGTTTTAATTTCATGTGTATTTCTTTTTTCAAAATGCTCCGATGTAGGAAAGGAAAAAATTTCCCTTCCAAAATCTTCATTCGGAGGTTTTGACAGTCAGATTAAATGGGGAGAACATCTTGTAACAGTAGGCGGCTGCAATGACTGCCATACTCCGAAAAAGATGACACCTCAGGGACCCGTACCTGACATGGACCTTACGATGTCAGGTCATCCGGAAAAAATGCCGGCACCGGATGTTGACAGAAAAGAAATGGAAAGCAAAGGACTTATTGTAACTCAGGATCTGACTTCATGGGTCGGACCATGGGGGATTTCTTATTCTGCAAATCTTACTCCGGATGCTACCGGGATCGGCAACTGGCAGGAAAGCAATTTCATTACAGCTTTGCGGGAAGGTAAATTGAAAGGCATGCCGAACGGAAGAACTTTATTGCCGCCTATGCCCTGGCAGTATTTTAAAGAATTATCTGATGATGAGATCAAGGCAATTTTTGCATATCTGAAGTCACTTAAACCCGTAAAGAATCTTGTTCCTCAACCCGATCCTCCGGTGTCTGCACCGCCGGGAAAGTAACAGTCTGACTTCTAAGAATAATTAAAAAATATTAGTGTTACAAAAAACTTCCGGTAACTTTAAGTCTCCGGAAGTTTCTTTTTTAGAAAAAAATTATTCAAATGATTTATGATTTTGAAAAATATTACCTGTTAAATTTAATTTATCTTTGAATTTAAAGAAGAAAGGATTTGTATCTTTAAGTTTCTGAGTATTAAAGATATCTTTATGAGAAACATAAATGTTTAAACAGGGACATACTTTGAAATATTTTTTCAAAAAGGGCATAATGCTGGCATTATTTTTGTCGGTAAGTTTCAGTTCGTGCGGTAAAAAGTCTGACATCAATAATACTATAAGCATTTCGGGAGCTTTTGCATTGTATCCGATGGCTGTAAAATGGGCAGAGGAATACAAAAAAATACATCCTGACATACAGATTCATATTTCAGCAGGAGGCGCCGGAAAGGGAATGACTGATGCTTTGTCCGGGATGGTTGACCTTGGAATGGTATCGCGATCAGTATCGCAGGAAGAAATTGATAAAGGTGCCTGGTTCATAGCTGTCACAAAAGATGCTGTTCTTCCAACGATCAATTCAGGTAATACCGGAATAAATGAACTTATGCTAAAGGGTTTAAAAAAAAGTGATTTTGCAAAAATCTTTTTAACAGGTGAGATCACTGACTGGGATATGACAACAGGCGGAAGCAATAAAGAGAAAATAAATGTTTTTACACGCTCAGATGCCTGCGGGGCAGGTGAAATGTGGGCAAAGTACATAGGTAAGAAACAGGAAGATTTAAAAGGAACAGGAGTATTCGGTGATCCCGGAATGGCAGATGCAATCCGCAAAGACAAAAACAGCATTGGGTACAATAATATAATTTATATCTATGATATAAATACAAAGAAGAAACATGAAGGCCTTGAAGTAGTTCCGGTTGATATAAATGAGAACGGAGTAGTAGATGAGACAGAAAATTTTTATGAAACAATTGATGATATTGACAAAGCAATAAAGCAAAGAAAGTATCCTTCACCGCCGGCAAGAGATCTGTATTTTGTATCAAAAGGGAAACCTGTAAACAAAGCGACTTCTGATTTTTTGAAATGGATTCTTTTGGAAGGACAAAAATTCGTTAAAGAAGGAGGATACGTCGAGCTTCAGAAAGAAAGCATCAGCAGTGAGCTAAAAAAACTTGAATGAAGTATACCTCGACTGAACATAACAGCATTAACTTACATTAACTGAAAAAGAATAATATTGTCAGGTTTATACAGGAAATGGACTGATCGGATAAACGAGGCCTGGATGTTTTCATGCCTGGTTATAATTATTATGCTTCCTTTTTTACTTGCCGCAGGTTTATACCTTAAATCTTATCTGATTATCAGTGAAAATAATTTATCCGGTCTTCTCTTTTCAGATATATGGAAACCGGCTGAAAATAAATTCGGATTCGCTCCTTTTATAATTAGTTCACTCTGGGTAAGCCTTTCTGCATTAGTGTTAGCCGTCCCCGTTTGCCTTCTTTCTTCAATATACATAACACAGTATGCAAGGTCTTCTGTATTAAATCTTATGCAGCCGGTAATAGACATTCTTGCGGGAATTCCTTCTGTAATTTACGGCGTATGGGGGATTCTTATGATAGTTCCGTTTTCAGTAAAAGCATCTGAATGGTTTGGAGTTCATACAACAGGCTATAATATCTTTTCAGGCGCATTGGTCCTTCTGGTAATGATTATTCCTTTTATACTAAACATTCTTATAGAGATCTTCAGGATCATACCTGAAGAGTTAAGCGAAGCTTCCCTTTCTCTCGGAGCAACAAAATGGGAGACTATCAAATATGTCCTGCTGAGAAAAGCTTTCCCCGGTATAGTTTCGGCATTCGGTCTCGGTCTTTCAAGAGCATTCGGAGAAACAATTGCAGTGCTGATGGTTGTTGGAAATGTAATTAAGATACCTCATAATATTTTCGATCCCGGATATCCTCTTCCTGCTCTTATAGCCAATAATTACGGTGAAATGCTTTCAATTCCGAAGTATGATTCTGCTCTTATGTTTGCAGCATTAATACTTCTTGCGGTAATTCTTGTTTTCAATTTTGCTTCACGTTTATTAATTATGCGCCTTGAAAGGTATTCCTGAAATGTATAAAAAAGCCGAAGAAATATTTTTCCGTATATTAATGATCATATCTACTGTCTCAATTGCAGCTGTTTTGCTTATGATAATTTTCAGCATTTTGTATAACGGTCTTCCTTCCTTATCCTGGGAAATGATCTCACAGACTCCGAAAGGCGGATTTTATTTCGGAAAAGAGGGCGGAATTCTGAATGCAATTATAGGCTCGGTTTATTTGTCTGTATGTTCGACAATTCTGGCATTGCTGATCGGTCTTCCTGTCGCAATGTATATGAATGTATTTATGATAAGACATAAAAAATCTCTGAACTCGATAAGATTTTTTCTGGATATTCTCTGGGGCATTCCTTCAATAGTTTACGGTGCTTTCGGATTTGTAATAATGATCTATTTCGGATTAAAGACTTCACTCCTTGCGGGCATCATTACGGTTACGCTTTTTATTATTCCGATAATGGTCCGTTCAATGGATGAAGTCCTGAAGACTGTTCCTTCAGGACTGCTTGAATCCGCATTATCTCTCGGTTCAACCAAAACCGAGATATCATTCAAGGTTTTTTTAAGACAATGCATTCCTGGAATTGTAACAGCAATATTGCTTTCTTTTGGAAGAGCTATCGGAGATGCGGCTTCAGTTTTGTTTACGACGGGTTACACTGACAGTATTCCTGAATCATTATCTGATCCGGCTGCCACTCTTCCGCTTGCAATATTCTTTCAGCTCGGTTCACCCGTGGAAGAAGTAAGGCAAAGGGCATTCGCTTCGGCGGCAGTCCTGACTTTTATAATATTACTGATCAGCATTTCGGCGAGACTTTTATCTTCGAAATTTAACAGGAATAAAATTAAATTCTGAATTTCATTCTTAAACAACTGAATATCTGAATTTTATTGGCAATGGCAGAATATATAAAAATTTAAAAAATAAAATCCGTACATGAGCGGCAATACAAAAATTCTGATAAGCGATCTGTATCTTTCAATCGGTAAGCACGAAATACTTAAAAATATTAATGTTGAAATTCCCGAGAACAAAATAACAGTTCTTCTGGGTCCTTCAGGATGCGGGAAAACCACATTACTGAAAACACTGAACCGGCTTACGGATCTTTATGATGATGTAAAAATAAACGGTTCCATAATTCTTGACAAGGACGATATACTTCATACAAAGTCTGATATTACATGGATAAGACAGAAGATGGGTCTCCTGTCACAGAGACCTTATCCCTTGCCAATGAGCATATACGGAAATGTCAGCTATGGCTTAAAAATCAAAGGTATCAAAAAGAAAAAGATCCTCGATGAAAAAGTCGAACACTATCTTAAGGAAGTAAATCTGTGGGAAGAAGTCAGGGAACGGCTCCATCATCCAGCTTCGGATCTGTCGATCGGCCAGCAGCAGAGATTATGTCTTGCCCGCGGACTGGCGGTAGATCCCGAGATTATTCTTGCTGACGAACCTACTTCAGCGTTAGATCCCTTGTCAAGTCAGTCAATAGAAGAAATGTTCATGATCCTGAAAAAAGATTATACACTGGTTGTAGTTACGCATATCTTAAGGCAGGCTAAAAGAATTGCAGACCATGTTGTCTTTATGTATCTCGGTGAAGTAGTCGAACAGGGACCCGCAGATGAATTTTTTACTTCTCCGAAAATGGAAAGGACTAAAGCGTATCTTAAAGGAGCTTTTAATTAATTTAAATATATTCTGTGATTACAGTTCTCACGGCACGGCATAGGTGTGATGCATAATTTAAGACTTCATAATTTTTTTAGAGATGTAGTATATTGTAAAATGTATTTGAGAAATCTCATTATGAAAAAAATTTCATATCCGTTTTATTCTTTATTGCTGATTTCCTGTTTATTTATTTTTTCCTCAGAAACTTTTCCACAGGACTTATCCCCCAGGATTAAATATTCAGAAACAGTTAATTCAGTAATTTTTAGTAAGAACATTAATCAGGAATATGACTCTCAGCAGTCTGCAGCAATAACTGTTCTGCCGCATGACGGCAATCATTCCAGGCACAGCGCTCCTCAGACGCTTTTCAGATATGCGAGATGTTATTTTTTAATACTCGCTTCGGAAATGAATTCATCCGGATTTCCTTCCGGTGTAAATATTACTTCAATCGGCTATAATTATAAATACGGCACGGAGATTTCTACAAAGGGAGATTTCAAAGTATATCTGCAGAACACAAATGACGTTACAAATAACAAATCCATGAACTGGAATCTCGCAATAACAGGAATGACGCTTGTTCATTCCGACTCTTTAAGAATTCCTTTATCCGACGGTCCATTCGACATTCCGCTGAATCAGTCTAACGCTTTTGTCTATACAGGAGGAGGAATTTATGTGGCATTTGAGTATTCAAATCCTTCCGGGGCGCTTGCAGTTTATTCAAATGTTGCATGGTGCAATAAAGTCCTGCCGGTTCCGATACTTAAGTCGTCGCAGTCAGATGACAGTATTCGTGTAATTGCGACAGGCACTTCAAGTCTTCGTCCTGAAATGAGATTCGGTACAAGTCTCACCGAAATAGTAAGTGCAGGTCCTGTTTATTCAATGGGGATGAATGCAGTCCGGCCATGCCCGGATACGGTGTCAGTAAGAGCTGTCATAAACCATGTCCGCAGTGCAAGAGATACAATAACCGTAATCACAAAAATTAAAAGAGTCTCTGACGGATTTCTGAAACACACTTTTCTTAATACTTTTGTAAGTGATTCCGGTGAAAAAAAGATCATTATAAATAAATATTTGTCTGATACGGATTTAAGTCTGGATTCTGTAATCGTAACTGCTTCCGCTCCTGGTGAAGTTATTACCGGAAACAATAATGCTTCATATTTAATAAAGAAAAATGCAAATACAAACAGTTATTACATACCGTCAATGCCTCCTGCCGGAGGAGTAGGACTTAGCGTAGGCACGGGGGATTATGTTGCGAGATTTCATACTCCCTGTACTCTTCCGGTCTGCGCAGTGGATCTTTCTTTTTATGCAGAAAGCGGACAGGGTTCCACTCCTTATAAAGTTGTATTCTTTGCTGCTGACGGACCCGGAGGTTTACCCGGGACACTTTTGCATTCTTCAGCACTTCGCGTCTCCCCGGTTTCACAGTCGGGTGTTATAAAAAGATCAGTTTACTTTCTTCCGTCACCTTTAATAATATATCACGGATATTATTATGCAGGCTATACACAGACAGAGGAAAGAAATTTAAGAGTCAGTTATCAGACTGAAACTCCTATTAGAACGGGAGAATTTTATTACACAACTCCTGCAGGAGCAGGCAACTGGACAGAGTTCGCCTGGATTTCACCGTACAGATTTGATATTGCTCCGAGAACATACCTGCAACTGGAACTTAAGGTATATCTTCAGGGATTTTACAATGGTTCGAAAATGATCTCTGATACGGTGAAAGTGTTTGTCAGAAGTCAGTCTCCTCCTTATATTGTCTTGGACTCAGCGGCTTCTGTTCTGGATACAACCGGAACAGGGCTGTTCAGTTTCATTAATGTCAATTCCGATTCATGTTATTACTTTGATGTAAGGCACAGGAATCATCTGAGAACATTCAGCAGCAGTTCGTGTCAGCAACTTAACGGAATTCCGGCTTCATACAACTTTACGACTTCCTCAGCTAAAGCCTATGGAAACAACATGACACAAGTATTCTCCGGTAAATTCGCATTTTACGGAGGAGATGTAAATCAGGACGGGACTATTGATGCAGCGGATGTCAGTTCAGTTGATAATGCAGCTGTAATTTCTTTAAGCGGTTATTTTAACACTGATGTCACGGGAGATAATTTTGTGGATGCTCAGGATGTCAGCATTGTCGATAACAATGCTTACAATGCTGTGAGTGTTATAAGACCTTAGTTAATTTCAAATTTCAAATTTCAAATGTCAAATTTCAAATGTCAAATGACAAATATAAATACGGGGAGATTATTCTTATTTCGCAGCTTTAAATTCCAAATCCGAAATACCAATTTCCAAATTTAATAAAGCCGGAAAGATCTTCCGGCTTTTTTATTTCCGGCACATATCCTTCAAAATCTGTGTAAAAAAGTTCCAGAGTTTCAATAAATTAAACAGTGCAAATTTTTTTTAAAAAACTGACATCCGTCATACTATTTTATTAATAAATATTGTATACTATTTGAAATTTTTTAATCTTAAAAAAGCAGGGTACTGATATGAAAAATCTAAAAAGCTTTTTAAGATCAGGAAATGTTCTAATTAATGCATTTTTAATGCTACTGATCTTAACTTTCACTCAAAAAGCATTTTCTCAGAACTGGTCAGGATTATCTTACGGAATGGATCACTGGGTTCATGCACTTACAGTTTACAACGGCGAACTTATTGCAGGCGGGCAGTTTACGAGTGCAGGAGGAGTTCCCGCAAACCACATTGCAAAATGGAATGGTATTTCCTGGTCGCCTCTCGGTACGGGTACAAATGCGGAAGTTGACGCTCTTACTGTCTTTAACGGAGAGCTTGTTGCTGGAGGACAATTTACAAATGCAGGCGGAATCGGTGTAAATTTCATTGCAAAATGGAATGGAAGCAGCTGGGATGATGAACTGGGAGGTGTCGGAAGCATTGTAGCTGCACTGACAGTTTATGATAACAGAGTTATTGCCGGTGGTTACTTCACTGATGCCGACGGAACGCCGGCACATTATATAGCTAAACGGGTTTCAGGTGGATGGCAGGAATTGGGCGGAGGTATGGGCGGTTCGCAGGGTCAGGTAATGGCTCTCGGTCATTACGGCGGTGATCTCATTGCTGCAGGATTTTTTACAACTGCAGGAGGTCAGAGCGCTAATCATATTGCAAAATGGAACGGAACTTCCTGGTCACCTTTAGGATCAGGAATAAGTAACATTGTCTATTCCCTGACTGAATACAACGGAGAACTTATTGCAGGAGGTTTATTCTTAAGCGCCGGTGGTGTCAGCGCTAAAAGCATTGCAAAATGGAACGGCAGTACCTGGTCGCCATTGGGCAGTGGCATTACAGGTCCGATTTATCAGTATGTATTCGGACTGACTGTACTGAATAATGAACTTTATGCAGGAGGATTATTTGAAACAGCGGGAGGAGTATTAGCACACGGAATTGCAAAATGGAACGGCTCCGTATGGTCTGCACTCGGTAACGGACTTTACTACGGAGGTTCGAATGCATACGGCGCTTTCACAGTAAATACCTACGGGAATAAAGTTGTCGCAGGTGGTTTGTTTACAACTGCAGGAGACATCGGTGTGGCGCATATTGCACAGTGGGGATTTCCCATTATCACTACATTGAATGTAACAGTTATACCCGAAGGGTTTTATAATCCTGTCTCAAACAAATTGAACCAGAGCGATGCACTGGAAATTGCATTATTTCAGGCAACGCCGCCTTACAGTTATATTACTTCAGCAACAGGAACACTTGACTCAGTTACTTTAACAGCAAGTTATCAGTTTACAGATCTCCCAACCGGCTCTTACTTTGTCGGCGTGTATCACAGAAACAGTATAGAAACCTGGAGCAGTGCGCCTGTAAGTATTGTTTCCGGAGTTACAAATAATTATGATTTTACTACTTCAGGGACGAAAGCATACGGTAGCAATATGAAACAGGTTGATAATTCACCTGTAAGATTTGCCATTTACAGCGGTGACGTGAATCTGGATGGCACTATTGATGCTACGGATATCAGCGATGTAGATAATGACGCTTCCAATTCAGTCAGCGGATATGTGAATACTGATGTTACGGGAGACAATTTTGTAGATGCTGAAGATTTAAGTATTGCAGATAATAATTCAATGCTTGGAATTTTTGCCGTTGTACCTTAATAAATGTCAAATGTCAAATGTTAATTATCAGATGTTAATTATAAATGTCTGTAATTGATCTTAATTATTAATTATTAATTGTTAGTTATTTATTCTGTTTTATTAATTTGACTTCACCTTTCCATCTGATATTTTTACATTGTAAAAATTACATTTTACTAAATTCTGAATATTGAATCAAAATAAGAGGTCTTATGATCTTATTGTCATCGGCTCCGGTCCTGCAGGTGAAAAAGCCGCTGTCAAAGCAGCTTACTATGGAAAGAAAGTAGCTTTAATAGAGAAATCTCCGTATGCCGGAGGTGCAGGAGTACAAACAGGCACGCTTCCTTCAAAGGCATTGAAAGAAACCGCGCTATACTTTTCAAGAGTCTATGAAAAAATGATATTTGAAAAGTCCGATAAACCTCTGCGCAGGACTAAACATGAACAGTTCATTTACAGACGGGATGTAGCCAGATCGGATATGCAGTCAGAAGTTGAAACTAATTTTCTCAGGCATAATGTGGAAGTTTACAAAGGATTCGCTTCATTCAAAGACGATCATCATATTCTTATCAAAGGTGCTGAAGACATTATAATTGAAGGAAAACACATACTCATTGCAACAGGATCTTATCCCGTAAATCCTCCGGAAATTCCTTTTGACGGAAAAAGAATTCATGATTCTGATACAATCCTGAAGATTAAGCGATTCCCGAAATCACTCTGTGTGATCGGAGCAGGAGTGATCGGCTGCGAGTATGCGACCATTTATGCAGCAATGGGAGTCAAAGTTTATCTTATTAATAACAGTGACAGAATCCTTCCGTTTCTTGATTCTGAAATTGCAGATGCGCTTGTTACTCAAATGAGAAAGCAGAAGATTGAAATTCTCTTCAATACTTCTGTAATAAAATTTCTCAGACCTGAGAAAGAAAAGGAAATGATCAGACTGAATCTCAGGAACGGAAACGAACTGGAAACTGATATGGTGCTTTATGCTGCGGGAAGAAGCGGTAATATCAAAGGACTTAACTGTGAAAAAGCAGGCATAGAAACAGGTGTGCGTGAGACTATTAAAGTCAATGAGAATTACAGAACAAACATACCTCATATTTATGCTGCCGGTGATGTTATAGGATTTCCAGCGCTTGCCAGTACAAGCATGGATCAGGGAAGAGTAGCGG
>JAFDZQ010000092.1:0-60390 GCA_018266895.1 Bacteroidota bacterium | reverse complement strand
GGAATGATACAGGGCTCGCCTGACGACGGATTTCTCAAATTAGTTTTTGAAAATGAAACGAAAACTATACTTGGTGTCCACATAATAGGAAGGATCGCTACCGAACTCATTCATTACGGTATGACGCTTGTTCAGGATAATAAAACACTTGATCAGGTGATAGAGACTGTTTTTAATTATCCTACGTTTCATGATCTGTACAAATATGCGGCTTATGACGGATTAGGTAACATAAGCGGCAAGAATATTAAGAATCCGGTGAAGTTGAAAAACTGAATTTTAATACTTCATTGTGATGAAAAATATTTTTTCAGTTCAATTCTGTAAACCGGCAGATGAAATATCGTTAATTTGAATTTGAACAACCGATTAGTTAAGACTGGGCAGCCATATTTCCAAATTTTTAATTCTTTTACATATAATGCAATTCGTTTTCTTAAGATACATATTCATCTCTTTCACAATTAGATTTATCCTGTCTGACTTCAGCTCAGGTTTCAATATTATATATAAACATACTGCAATGCCTGTATTATTGGTTTACAACTATTCACACTAAGCAACCTGCTTATCTGTATTTTACTTCAATAACCGGCCAACATAAAGACTTCAGCACTTAATGTATTCTATGTTAAGTAAAACAAATTTGAAATTTTAAAAAATTTTTTAAATTTTTGACAATTCCATGACAATTGAAAATTCTGAACTAAATATTTTTGATCAAAGATAAAGAAAAGGAGTGATTATGTTTTACAATAATATCAACAATACTAAAACACGGATTTTCATAGTGATACTAAATTGTTTCCTGATTTTAGTTTATCTGAATAGTATGATCGGCTGCGAAACGACAGGTTTATATAATGTTTCACCCGGTGATCTTGAAACCGGATCTACTTCAGAAATAAAAAAGATAGAATTAAAAAACGGAACCGTGATAAACTGCACCGGAAAAATGATTAAGATCGAAAGAGAATCAGATTCAACTGTTGTTTTTGTAATAACTTCCGTCTTAAACATTAAATCTCAGGACTCCGCCGGCCGGAATGTGATTAATCCCAATGATATCCGGATTCCGGAAAAGGTTATAAAAACTATACTTGTTGAATTGACAAAAGAAGATGACGGAATGTCAACTGTGGCAATTGCAGGCGGTATTTTACTTGTGGGTGTAATCATATGTTTGTTTTCATTTAGACAACAGTTTTAATGGAATGTTTTCTCACTGAAGATATATAGTTTAGAAACTTATGTGCGCAAATTTAGCGGAAGTAATTCATCCGTGGTATTTTAAAATCCTATATCCGTCATCAGGTAATTAATTTCTTAATCGGTCTGAAAGCCGTTACTCGGATGCATCGGACAAATCAGAAAAAAAATGCAAAGTGTTCATTCCGGAATTTTCGGAGTCTGTTTGATTTCAGCAATAAAGTATTTATTTTAAGAAAAACCAGATTGTTAATTGTTAATTTGATAATGTTATAACAAAAAATAAAATATTATGAAAAAGATAATCAAAATATTCGCAGTATTATTATTCACAGGCATATTCTGTGATTCATTTTCACAAAACTATAACGGTACATTACAGGAACTGTTTTTCGGATGGCAGCCAAGCGCGAGGGCTGAAGCAATGGGAAGAAGCTTTGCGTCAGTTCCAGATGACGCTTTGTCATACTATTACAATCCTGCCGGATTGGCTTCGCTAGAGGGACTGAATATCAGCGGTAGTTTTGCGGGTCCGTATTATTTACTTGACACGGCAAAGTATAATTATTTTTCCGCTTCCTATAAAATCAAAAAATACGGAACAGTCGGATTCAGCAGGGATTATTTTACTTACGGCTATGATGTCATTGTTACAGATGAGTTCGGAAATATAACCGGTAAATATGAACCTCATGTTACAAATTACCGGCTGACATTATCATCTGAAGTAATAAAGGATTTATTGATAGGTGTCAATCTGAATCTTCTTCAGGGACGTTATGGCAGTGAAGTATCAGTTGGTAATGAAAGAAGTAATAACAGTGATGTTTTTTATATTGATCTCGGAGTCTTAAAGTCATTCAATATTCAGTCCGGAAAACTGAATCATAAATTTAATATCGGAACGAGTCTTATAAATCTGAATTCTGCCAGTTATGGTAATGAAGCTTCGCAGGGAGATAAACTGCCGGTGATATTAAGATTAGGAGCTTCTTATGATCTTTCTGTAAATGATAAGAGCATAATTAAGAAACTGAATTCATACAACGTTCTTGTTAACGCTGAATATGATGATCTGTTAAATTCGAAATATTACGGAGGCTTTCATTCGGGTTTAGAATTTACATTCCTTGAAATGTTTTCGTTACGCGGAGGGTACTATACAAGTGAGATTGATGATAATTGCATTAACTGCAAAGACAAACTAAGCGAATTCACTTACGGATTCGGAGTGAATGTTCCTGTTCGTCAGTTGTCTGATTCTAAAATTCCATTGGAAGTGAAATTTGACTACATAAACTTAAAGCAACCTTCGCATATAACGAATAAAGATGACTGGAATAATTTTCATGTTTATACGATAAGAGTCAACTGGATTTTTTGAAAGTTTATAAGAGATTTGTTTCCAAATCTGCTTGTCTCGACTTCAGGCTTGGAGATTTTTAATTATACGAATGTGTATTCCGAAATTGTGAGAATGAACAATTTTTGGAGAGACTCATTTATGAAAGAGCAGATTGGCAAAACCGATAAGCCGGATTTCCGGTATCATAAAAAATCCATTGTGCACTCAGATTTTCATTTTAATATTCATCCGTTTTTCTTATTTTTGTATACAATGAAACAGAAGAATTACTTCTGATGTTTTAAGCAGATTCATCCTGAACTATTGAATGATATGCGGTAATTTTTAGAGTCGAAAGGCGGATGAAATTATGTCAGCAAATGATTTAAAAGCAACAAAAAAACTTCAGGCAAGTTTTATATCTCCAACTCCTCAGACAGGTCCTGATCAGGATCATATTAACTCAACAGAACATATAAGAGAGCACACTATAGCTGATGAAATCTCTGAAAGAACTTTTCAGGATGTGAGTCTCTGTTACCAGTGCGGAAAATGCTCAGCAGGATGTCCCGTAAGATATTACATGGATATAGCTCCGAATAAAGTCGTTAGACTGATACAATTAGGATTTTATGAAGATGCGCTTAAATCCGATACGCCGTGGCTGTGCGCCGGATGTCTGACCTGTTCAACTAGATGTCCGAAAGAATTCGATCTTGCAAAGTTCATGGACGCAGTGCGTGAAATTGCAATAGAAAAAGGAGTTGAGATCAAACAGAAAAATATAATTAAATTTCACAAGGCTTTTCTTGATCAGATAAAGAGTCACGGCAGGGCTTATGAAGTAGGACTTGTTGCGGAATATAAAATGAAAACTATGGATCTTTTTCAGGATGTAGATTCAGCTCCCGGCATGTACTTCAAAGGCAAGCTGGGACTATTGCCGCATAATATTAAAGACAGAAAGGGCGTCAAAAGTATTTTTAAGAAGACGTCCGGTAAATGATTTTATGACCTCTATGGAGGAGGTAATTATGAAATACGGATATTATCCTGGTTGTTCGCAAACGGGTTCAGCTAAAGAATATGACATCTCTCTCAGGAAAGTAATTGAAAAACTCGGTGCATCGTTTGATGAGATCAATGACTGGTCCTGCTGCGGCGCTACATCCGCTCACGTGACAAATCACAAATTATCGTCGGCTCTTGCAATGCGGAACATTATGCTTGCAGGACAGCAGGGACTGGAAAACATGGTTGCTCCATGCGCCGCATGCTATAACCGGCTTGTTACTTCCCAGTATGAAATCTCGAAACATCCTGAGCTGAGAGAGGAAACGGAAGAGCTGCTTTCTGCAAAATTTCAGAAAGAAATAAATGTGATCAATATACTGGAGCTCTTTCTGAAAATCGGCATTAATAAGATCATTGAAAACAGAAAGAGGGAATTAAGCGAACTTAAGGTCGCCTGTTATTACGGATGCCTGCTTGTCCGTCCTGCTGCCATAACAAAATTCGATGATGCCGAACAGCCGGTTTCAATGGAAAAAATTGTCGAGTCAACCGGTGCAAAGACTGTTGACTGGAATTACAAAGTCGAATGCTGCGGAGCCGCGCATTCAATTGCTAGAAGAGATATTGTAGTGGATCTTTCAAAGAAAATATTAGAAGATGCAAGATCTCACGGAGCGAATGTGATAGCCGTTGCCTGTCCGATGTGTCATACGAATCTTGACATGAGACAGAGAGCAATGAAAAGAACTTATCCCGGTCATGAGGAATTACCTGTTTTGTATCTGACGGAACTCATCGGACTTGCTCTCGGGATGAACGAGCATGAGCTTGGAATAGATCTTCACTATATAAATTATAAATATACTGATCCGGTACCGGATAATACAGTTGCTTGATGAGGAGATTTAAAAATGAAAATCGGAGTTTTTATATGTCATTGCGGCGAAAACATAAGCAGGACAGTTGACTGTCCCCGTGTCGCAAGAGTTTGTGAAAGTTATCCCGGCGTAGAATATGCCATAGATTATAAATATATGTGTTCGGACCCCGGTCAGAATATGATACGGGACGCAATCCGTGAGAAAGGACTTGATGCAATAGTGGTAGGTTCATGTTCTCCTCACATGCACGAACGAACCTTCCGTAATGCTGCGGTCTCTGCGGGAATAAATCCTTTTTTAGTTGAAATAGCAAATCTGCGCGAGCACTGCTCATGGGTTCACGATGACGTTGAAGCTGCTACGCAGAAAGCCATTGAGCTTGTTCGGATGGCCATAGAAAAAGTAAAGCGCGATAAGCCGCTGTCAAAGATAAACGTTCCGGTTACAAAAAGAGTACTTGTTATCGGCGGAGGAATTGCAGGCATACAGGCGGCCTTGGATACAGCCAATGCTGGATATGAGGTTGTACTTGTGGAAAAAGAACCATCCATCGGCGGTCATATGAGTCAGCTTTCAGAAACATTCCCTACGCTTGACTGTTCGCAGTGCATACTTACTCCGAGAATGGTGGAAGTATATCAGCATCCGAAAATAAAGCTTCTCACATATTCCGAAGTTGTGAAGATAGAAGGATTCATTGGTAACTTCAAAGCTACCATTAAAAAGAAAGCCCGTCACATAAATGAAGAGCTTTGTTCGGGATGCGGTTTGTGCATAACGAAATGTCCTACAAAGAAAAAAGCATATAATTCATTCGAAGAAGACCTTGCCTTCAGACCGGCGGTGTATATACCGTTCCCGCAGGCAGTTCCGAATATTCCTGTCATAGACGAATCCGTTTGCATGTATTATAAAAACGGAAAGTGCGGAATGTGCGTGAAGGTATGCGACAGAGGTGCAATTGATTTTGATCAGAAAGATACGATGCTCGTTGCCGATATCGGAGCAATAATTGTTGCAACGGGATTCAAGCTTTACAACATCGACAAGAAAGCTGCAGATTCAAAATATAAGGGATACGGCGAATACGGTTACGGAAAATACAGAGACGTGATTGACGGACTGCAGTTTGAAAGGATCGCAAGCGCTTCAGGTCCGACTGCAGGAGAGATCAAGCGTCCGTCGGACGGTAAAGTACCGAAGAAGATAGTGTTTATTCAGTGCGTAGGTTCGAGAGATGATTCAAAGGGAATTTCCTACTGCAGTAAAATATGCTGTATGTATACTGCAAAGCATGCAATGCTGTACAAGCATAAAGTTCATGACGGCGAAGCATATATTTTCTATATGGATATCCGAGCGGGAGGAAAGATGTATGAAGAGTTTGTGAGACGGGCAATTGAGGAAGACGATGTGAAATATATTCGCGGAAGAGTTTCCAGAATTTACGAAGAGAACGGAAAGTATATTGTAAAAGGCGAAGACACAATTGCCGGAATGCCGGTTGAGATAGATGCTGATTTAGTTGTCCTCGCGACTGCAATGATACCGCAGGAAAATTCCGCTGCGCTTGCAAGGACGATAGGAATTCCTTATGACAAATACGGATTCTTCAATGAAGCTCATCCGAAGTTGAGACCTGTTGAAAGCACGACAGCAGGGGTATTCTTAGCAGGAGCATGTCAGTCGCCGAGAGATATTCCGGAGTCAGTTGCAATGGCTTCGGCAGCGGCATGTAAGGCAACCATACTTCTTTCTTCAGATACGCTTGAGCGAGAACCTGTCGTTGCAAAAGTAAATGAAGATCTTTGCGCGGGATGTTTCTATTGTAAAAAAGTATGTCCTTTCGGAGCGATAGAAGTTAAGGATGTAAAAGACATGAACGGCATTGTTTACAAAGAGGTGGCTTACATTAATCAGGGTGTTTGTCAGGGATGCGGAACGTGCACGGCAACGTGTCTGTCGAAATCAATTGAACTGGCGGGATTTAATAATGAGGAGATATTTGCGGAGATAGCTGCTCTTTGAGCAGTTAAGCAATTAACAGTTAGGCAGTTAAACAATTTGTCATTCCCGCGAATGCGGGAATCCCGGAGATTTCAATGAAGATATACATTTATTTTGTCATTCCCCCGAATGACAGCCTTGCGGCAATACGGGCAGAGGGTATTTTCTGGGTTAGGCTGTTGGGAAATAAATATTTAACGATAATAAATTAGAAATTAATATTATGGATAAGGAAAAATGGGAACCGAAGATAGTGGCTTTTGTGTGCAACTGGTGTACATATACAGGAGCTGATCTGGCAGGAACTTCACGCATGAAATATCCTGCAAATGCAAAGATGATCCGCGTGATGTGCTCGGGGAGTATAGATCCTGTATTTATAATCAAAGCATTCGAGAGAGGAGCTGACGGAGTACTTGTTTCCGGATGTCATCCGAATGACTGTCACTATAATGCAGGAAATTTTCATGCGCGCAGGAGGTGGGATTTTTTTCACGAGCTGCTTGACTTCATAGGCATTGAAAAGGAAAGACTTCAGTTTTCCTGGATATCGGCTTCAGAAGGAAAAAAGTTTGCAGATGTGATAGCAAAGGTCACTAAAGACATAAAAACGCTTGGACCTTTTACGGCTTATAAGAAAATGAATTCAGAGTTCACGGCAGTATTTCCCGAAATACAGGAAGTGGTTAAAGAAACAATAATTAAAGAAAAGGAGACTGTCTGATGGAAGAGCTAAGAGAATATGCAAAAGAACTTCTGGAAAAAAAGGAAGTAGCAGCAGTAATCGGATATACACAGGTCTCGGAGAATAGAACGAAGCCGATTATCATAACTGATCCGGCTGATGCATCAAAGTTGGTTTTCAATGAATACTGTCTGAATAACCTGTCGGTCTATCTTACAAAAGCAAGAATAAACGCTATGTGCAGAACTAAAGACAAGATCATGAAACTTGCGATCTGCGCAAAACCATGTGACGTGCATTCCATTGTTGCTTTGATACAGGAAAACCAGGTTCACAGAAATGATATTGTCATAATAAGTTTTAATTGTCACGGCGCAGTGAAAGATTTCGGATATGAATTCAGCGGAGAAAATCTTGCTTCCAAATGCATTACCTGTGAAACTCACAAGCCGTTATATTTTGATAAGATCTTCGGAGAAGAGAAGGAAACTCCGAAAGCAAGTGACGCTGCTCTTGCAAGAATAGAAGAGCTTGAAAGCATGACACATGAAGAAAGGTTCGAATACTTTAATAATGAATTTGATAAATGCATAAAATGTTATGCATGCCGCGCTGTCTGCCCGCTTTGTTATTGTCAGAGATGCATCACTGACAAGGCAATACCGAGATGGATAGAATCAAGTTCGCATCAGAGAGGCAACTTCTCCTGGAATATCGTAAGGGCATTTCATCTCAGCGCAAGATGCACGGGCTGCGGCGAATGCGACCGCGCTTGCCCGATGGATATTCCTCTGTCATTGATCAACAGGAGAATGGCAATGGAAGCAAAGAAATCATTTTCGTATGTATCGGGCAGAAGCTTAGAGACACCGACTCTTGTGGGAAGTTTTAATGAAAAGGACAGTGATGAATTGTTTATGTAAATAGAGTTTCAAGTTACGAGTTACGAGTTACGAGTTTATTTCTCGTTCCCAATCTCATGAGACTGTATGAAAATGTCAACTAACGCACTTGCATTCCCGCGAATGCGGGAATCCAGGTATCAAATACGAACAAAGTTATGTTGCATTAATTAAACAAATTATTAAATATGGAAATCCAAGAATTTTAAATTTTAAATTAAAAACAAAAGGTGATTTTTACCTCTCGTTCCCAATCTCCTGATTGGGAACGGAGAAACACTGATAGTATTATGTTAATTCAAAATGAATTTTAAAATGGATGAGAAAATAATTTCAAAAGAAGATCTTTTAAAGATCTGTCAGGATGTAATAGCAAAGGGACATACTTTACTTACTCCCGGAATGAATGAATATTTTCCGGTAAAAGATATATCTCAGATAAATCTTAATTCATCGGCATTGCCCGCAAAAACATCTTACAAGTCTTATGTATTTCCGAGATCCGAACCGGTGCTTTATTATAAGAGGAGCAAGGATGATGTTCAGCTTATTGATGTAAATGTTGACGGTAAAAATATAATTATACTCGGAGCTAAGCCGTGCGATACTAATTCTATCAGCATAATGAGACACTTATTCAACTGGGATTACAGTGATGAATTCTTTAATCTTCGTGAGAAACATTTTATAATAATCGGTCTGATGTGCAGCCATTATGATGAATATTGTTTCTGCACTTCCGTCGGTTCATCTCCTGTGTCAGATAAAGGTTCTGATATATTTCTTATACCTCTTGATGAAAATAATTTTGCTTTGAGGATAATAACAGAGAAAGGCAAAGAGTTTATTGAACCGTATGCAGAGTATTTAAAACCCGGAGATGAAACCCGTTCAAAACAAGTTACAGAAAATGTAAAACTTCCCGAAGTTGTATTTGACAGTAAGGAAGTTTATGAGTGGCTTGGAGAGAATTTTGAGAGTCCGAAATGGGAAGGCATCGGCAATCTTTGTCTGTCCTGCGCTCAGTGCGCATTTGTTTGTCCGGTGTGTCATTGCTTTGATATTGTGGATGAAGATTACAGTTATTCTGAAGGGAGGAGAATGAAAAACTGGGACGGATGTCAGTTCGGAAATTTTACGCTTCACGCATCCGGTCACAATCCGAGAGACATACAAAGTAAGCGGTACAGGCAGAGGGTTAATCATAAGTTCAGATATTATGTGGATAAGTTCGGAGAGATATTATGCACCGGCTGCGGAAGATGCTCCAGAGGTTGTCCTGTAAGCATAGACATTAAAGAAATAGTCTCAAATTGTAAAGAGTCTGTTTGAAGAAGAATTAATTTTTTTTCTGCTGAATATAAGTTTCAATTTTGTCATTCCCGCGAATGCGGGAATCCATTTAAATGAGCAATAAAGGTTTTGTTTTAAAGAATATTATGAATTCAATACCGTACAGCTTTCAAAATCTAAGGAGCAAAAATTTATGAACAACATATACATGCCGCACCTTGCGGAGATAAAAGAGGTCATAGACGAATCGCCTGACACAAGGACATTCAGACTTAAATTCAAAGACTCGGATACGGCGGAAAGATTTGATTTCAAAGCAGGACAGTTCGCGGAGTATTCGGCATTCGGAGACGGCGAATCAACATTCTGCATAGCGTCGTCACCGACGAGGAAAGATTTCCTGGAATGTTCATTCAAAGTTTACGGCAAAGTAACGCAGGCATTGCATCGTCTTAACAAAGGAGATACGATAGGAATCAGAGGACCTTACGGCAACTGGTTTCCGCTGGATGAATTAAAAGGAAAGAATCTTTTATTCATAGCAGGAGGAATCGGAATTGCTCCTGTGCGTTGTGTAATTGACAATGTGCTCGATATGAGAAATGAATTCAAAGATCTGACGATCATTTGCGGCGCAAGGTCAGTAAGCGATTTGATTTACAAACAGGAAATAAAAGAGTGGAAAGCCCGAACAGATATTAAGACAATTATTACAGTTGATCCCGGAGGAGAGAATGCATCGTGGGACGGAGAAGTTGGATTTGTACCGGCTGTAATTGAAAAGACAGCTCCTCCTTCAGATAATACAGCAGTAATACTTTGCGGACCGCCGGTGATGATAAAGTTCACGATGCCTGTACTGACAAAGCTCGGATTCAAAGATGAGGATGTATATACAACGCTTGAGAACAGGATGAAATGCGGACTCGGCAAATGCGGCAGATGCAACATCGGTAATGTATATGTCTGCAAGGACGGACCTGTGTTTACTTATGCACAGATTAAGAGACTGCCGCAGGAGTTTTGAGAATGAATAATGAGTAATGAGTAATGATTTGAATTAATATGAAATATTTATCAAAAATCGTTAGAAAGAAAGAAGTTAACATTAATCTATTAATCATTAAAAAATAAATTATAAAAGAGTTAAATAAAATTTTATTAATAATTTATATTTTAGGTTTCATTTTTTTCGAGAATGCTCTCTCACAATCCGGATGGACAAATCTAAATATTGGAGTAAGAAATTATGTAGAAGTAAATTTTATTAATTCCAGTATCGGATTTATTATTGGAGATGATAAAACTATTTTGAAAACCACAAATACAGGATTGAATTGGATTATAGTTCTACCAAATATTATCAATCCTACCCCGGCAAAAGGCGGAAGTTTTAGGACTGAAAATATATTTTCAATGTTTTTTACAAATCAAATATATTTTACTACAAACGCCGGGATTTCATGGAATTATAATTCTATTCAACCTGCAGGTAATGGTATAGTGCAATTAAGAAGTATTACATTTACAAATGATACAACGGGTTATGTTTGTGGCAGTGATTTTGGTCTATTAGAGCAGAATTTATATTTAGATGGCATAATTTATAAAACTACAAACTCAGGAGCTAACTGGTTTCAGTCCTTTCGCGGAGGATTTGATTATTACGATATAAAATTTATAAATGAAATGACTGGATACGCAATATGGGCTGGTGTAATGAAAACAACAAACGGTGGCGGGAATTGGGGATATGCAGGTGAAGTTTCAGGCTCTACATTTTCATTATCGCTTCCTTCTGATGATACATTATATATGAGCAGTGACCGGGGAAAAATTTACAGATCTATAAACAGAGCGATAAGCTGGGATACGGTTCAAACTCCTGCTATAGATACATTAACACAAATTGATTTTGTAAATGCAAAAACAGGATATGCTTGTGGTGACAGCGGTGCGATAGTAAAAACAACAAATGCAGGACTAAACTGGAATCTGCAATTTACGGGAACAACAATAAATTTAAAAAGTATCTGGTTCATTAATAAAGATACTGGCTTTGCTGTAGGTGACAATGGAAAAATTTTAAGAACATTCACAGGAGGTTTGATGGTTGATGTCAAAAGTAATAGTGAAATCATCCCTAATAATATAGTATTGTCTCAGAACTATCCGAACCCGTTCAACCCGGTTACGAAGATCAATTACGAATTACGAGTTACGAATTACGCTAAGCTTGTAGTTTATGATGTTAAGGGAAAAGAAGTTGTGACTCTTGTAAATGAAAAGCAAAGTCCGGGTACATATCAGGTTGAGTTTGACGCAGGCAGTCTGACAAGCGGAGTTTATTTCTATCGGCTTACATCAGGAGATTTTACGGATACGAAGAGAATGCTGCTTTTGAAGTGAGTAGAGTGTTATTAATATTAAAAAAAAATCAGATGCCGTTTGTAAAGATTCGGCATCTTTTTTATAAAAATGTGTAACCGTTGAATTTAAAATTTAATATATCTATGTTTATTGCGGGTAATTAAATGATATCATATAATATCTAAAATCATTAATGTAATGACTGAAGAATTAGAATCACTCAGGAGAGTCGTATTAAAATTAGAAGAAGGCGGATTTGTATATATGCTGACAGGGTCTATGGCAATGAGCTTTTACATCGTTCCGAGAATGACAAGAGATTCGGACATAGTTATCATTCTTTCCGGCAAAGACATAAAAAAGTTTGTGAAGTTATTATCGGATGATTTTTTGATAGATGAATATATGATAAGGGAATCATTAGAAAAGAAAATGATGTTCAATATTTTCGATAAGAAAAATTTATTTAAGATAGATTTCATCATAAAGCTTAATGGAGAATATGAAGATCTGAAATTTGTAAGAAGGAACAGATTGAAAATTAATGGGTTTGAGATTTATGTAATTTCACTTGAAGACCTGATAATTTCAAAACTAATGTGGGCAAGGGAATCATATTCGGAAGTACAGTTAAATGACATAAGAAGTCTAATGAAAAATGTTATAAATAAAGATTATGTGTTCAAGAAAGTTTCAGAGTTAAATTTAAATGACATTTATAACAAAATATTAGAGTCTGATGAACGATACTAATCCTGAAACACAGCGGAAGCTTGAAGAATTATATTCAAAGCTGACGCCTGAAGAGAGATTCGGCAAAATGCTGAGTTTATGCCGGACAGTTCGCGAAATAATCATATCACAATTGCCTGCAGGACTATCTGAAACAGAAAAAAGAAAAAGATTATTTGAGATCTATTACAGTCAGGATTTTACAAAGGAAGATTTTGAAAAACTGAAGGAAAGAATATTCAAAGAATAAATCAGTTACAAAAAGTCAAAAATCAAACTTGTCAATCAAAACATCATCTATAAATACTCTGATCTGATAAGAATCATGAGATTGTGTTTTCCCGTTTGAATCAATAGTTGTAGTTGACTTCCTGAAACCGTTCATCATTACTTTCTTTCCCCGGTATTTGCCGGATTTTTCAATATTATCTCCAAAGAGCGGAAATGATTCTCTGATAACCACCGAATCATTTATCGTGCAGACAAACTCTTCCGTAATGGACGGTTTTTTAATTACATTTACTTTCCATGCTTCGCTTTCGTCTGATGGTTTATACATTGTTGACTGAGATGAAGAACATCCCGCAGCAATCAATAACAGCATAAAGAATGCATAAAAGTAAAATAATTTTTTCATTAATAGATATTTAATTTTGTAATTGAATTTTTCGGGTGCGGAAATATAGTAATTAAATCAGATAATCATAATGAATTAAAATTAGTCTGTAGTATTATTTATAAACAGATGAATTAAATCTAAAACGGAAAATAAGAATTACAAACTTTATTCAAGTGCCTTAATTTGTAAATCTCATATCACTTATAAATTAGTTAATTTAATTTAAATTAAGTTGACCGCTTCAGGATTAAAAGAAGAGATTGCCGTTAATTTTACTAATTGACACAAATTTGTAAATGTATCCTTAATACAATTGGTGTAAATTTGTGTAATTCGTGGCAGAAAACAATCTTTAAAGATTAAAACGGTCAACTTGAATAATTTAATTTAACCACAAACTTAATCTTCCATTATGAAAACATTCCTTATATTTTTATTCTTCATATTTTATTCGGTCTCTTCGGCTCAGGATCTTAAAATTAAAAACAATCCATACGACAATGCGGACGAACAGACCAAAAGCAGAAAAGCATTCCAGCGCGAGAGATGGTTTTACGAACAGAGGATGTATCCGGATAATTTTATACCGAAGGATGCATATCAGAAAGCATACGAACAGCGCGAAGCGATGAGAGTTCAGAAAGGATATGCAATGTCAAATCCTTTCAACACATGGACTAATCTCGGTCCTACAACAGGGTTTTATTTTTCTTATTCCAATATTACATCCAGAATGCCCACGGTAAAGTATGATCCGAACAATCCGAATATCATATATGTCGGAACTGCGTTCGGGGGAGTCTGGAAAACAACTGACGAGGGAATTACCTGGTCATCGAAGTCCGATAATGAAGTTTCATTATCTTCAGGTTCAATAGCAATTGATCCTTCCAATACAAATATCATTTATTACGGAACAGGCGAAGCGACGTACAGCGCTGCCTCATATTACGGAAGAGGATTGCTGAAATCAACTGACGGCGGAAACACCTGGACGAATTATTCTTCCGGACTTGAGTCTTTTTCATTCTTTACAAGAATTAACATCAGACCCGGTCACAGCAATGAACTGCTCTGCGCTCTCGGAAACAGAAGCAGTCTTGATGTGAACGGAGGTTTATACAGAAGCACAAACGGCGGAGTGTCGTGGAATCTGCTTGTTTCAGGAAGGTGCGATGATGTAATCTTTTCTCCCGGAGGAGACACAGCTTATGCGATCGGAAGCGGAACAGGATATCTGATATCAACTAACGGGGGAAGTTCTTTCGCTTCGAACAGTTCCATTACACCCGGTACAAGAAATCATATCGCTGTGGCAAAATCTTCTCCGAATATACTTTACTATGCAAATCACAGCGGAAGCACAATAACCGTTTTTAAATCCACTAATGCGGGATTTAACTTTTCGCAGATTGTGAGCGGACAGAATTTCAGCGGAAGTCAGGCATGGTATGATTTTTATATGCATGTAAGTCCTCACGATGCCAATCTTGCTTTTGTCGGTTCGATCGATGTATGGCGGACTACAAACGGCGGGACAACCAGCTTTACAAATGTAACCAATGGTTACGGTGGCGGAAATGTTCATGTCGATCAGCATAACGTGGATTTTCATCCGGCAGATCCTAATAAAATGGTATGTGTCAATGACGGCGGGATCTGGAAATCAACAGATAAAGGAGCTACCTGGATAAACATTAACAATGCGTTAACGCTTACACAATTTTACAGAATAGCTTCCAATCCTTCCAATGCAAATCAGATACTCGGAGGAACTCAGGATAACGGAACACAGCAGACATTCGGCACGCTTAACTGGACTGCTGCTTTCGGAGGAGACGGCGGGGAAGTCTGCTTTCATAATGTAAATAATAATTACATACTCGGAGAAACTCAGAATAACGGAGTTTACAGATCTTCTAACGGAGGAAGTTCATTTGTTTCAGCTACTTCAGGATTAAGCGGTACAGGCTCATGGGTAGGTCCGTTATTATCACATCCGGATTCGGCAGGAATATTTTATACAGCGAGAGCGCAGGTTTTTAAAACTATAAACTGGGGCGCAAACTGGACTGCCATTTCTTCAGGTACAAGCGGAACAATAAGAGAGATGGCGATCTGCAAATCTTCTCCCAATGTAATGTATGCGACATCAGGAAGTTCAGTCTATCGTTCAACAAACAGAGGATATACTTTCTCGAGTGTTACAAACGGAATACCTGCAAGAACAATAACAAGTGTTTACGCTCATCCGGATTCTGCTTTGGTTGCTGTAATAACTTTGTCCGGTTTTGGCACCGGCAAGATCTATAAAACCACAAACGGAGGCAGTTCATGGTTCAGTATCAGCGGTAACCTGCCTGATTCTCCCGCAAATGATGCGGTTATATATTATCCGGGTGTTTCTACAAGTACCTATTTTATTGCAATGGATATCGGAGTCTTTGTTTCAGGAGACTATGGGAAGAACTGGTTCGAATTGTCAAACGGACTCCCTAATACAGTAGCGATGCATCTGGATTATCATGCACTGACAAATAAATTGCGTGTCGGAACGCACGGCAGGGGAGTATGGGAAATCCGGCTCGGGGGAATATATAATATTTCAGTTATTCCGGAGGGTTATATGAATACGGTACTGAACAAACTCAATAAAAAAGATACAGTCAGCGCTTATTTAAGAAATGTCGTATCACCGTATAATATCATAGATTCATCAAAGGCGACAATAGATTCGCTTACGTATACAGGTCATTTTGTTTTTGCGAATGCGCCTTCGGGTAATTATTACATAGCAGTAAAGCACAGAAATTCAATCGAGACATGGAGTAAAAACGGCGGGGAACCGTTCCCTCAAAACGGATACATCAGTTATGATTTCACATCTTCTGCAGCACAGGCATTCGGTAACAATCTGAAACTTACGGGAGGCAAGTACTGCATTTACAGCGGGGACATTAATCAGGACAGAATTATTGATGCTTCTGATCTGAGTGAAACGGATAATGATGCACTGAGTTCGTTAAGCGGTTATGCCAGGACAGATGTTACGGGAGATAATATTGTAGATGCAGCGGATGTAAGCATAGTGGATAATAATGCATTTAACTCGATTAGTCTGATAAGACCGTGATCTGGGATTTGTGATTTGTGATTTGTGATTTGTGATTTGTGATTTGAGATTTGAAATTAATGTTTTTGATAATTGATAATTGATAATTGAATTGCCGGTTCATGAATTTATTTGATCCCGGCAATTTTTTATATCCGATCTGATAATTAAATATTTTAAATCTTAAATCTTAAATCTTAAATCTTAAATCTAAAATCAATATAGATTCCAAAAACGACATTTCAAATTTAACATTGAAAAAGTCCATAATACTTCACGGTGAAATTTTATTAGTTTAAAGCTGATTTACTTTTTCCTTAAGCCAGAGTTTTATTCCGAATCTGTTGTTACTCATGCCTTCTACTTCCTGTTTTATTTTTTTAATTTTAAAATCAGAATCATTGTCAGGAACGGCTGATAAAATTCTTACAAGGTCAGAAGTAATTTTAAGAAATTCCATGACGGAAATTTTTATAGAATCGAGCATGGTTTTTTCCCTTGCGAGAAAATGCCTGAACGAATCTACCATAAGCAGAACCTGATCATAATATTCTTTTTCAATGTAAAGTTGAAGCAGGAGAATTTTCACCTGAATTTTAATTATAAAACTGGAAAAGTTTGTCCTTGAAAAAAAATCAAGCGCTTTATCCGGTTCTCCTTTTTTATATGCAATGATGCCGTAGCAGAAATTTAAAGTATTTTCCTTTTCATCGGAAAGTTTCTTCATATATCTTTCTATAAAATCTTCAGCCCATTCAAATTCATTGACTCTTACGGCTTTTTTTACCTGATTTAAAAAATCCGGATAGAGTATTTTCCCGAGTTCGGTAGTATCTGAGAGGGGATGTTCCTTTGCAAGATTAAACTGCTCGTACAGAAGATCCGTTCTGCCGTAAATATTGTAAGCAGTTGCGCAATATCCGTCAAGATGAAGATAAAGCATATAATTGTCAACAATGCTGAGGTTTTCTCTGTATTTGATTTTCAGGTTCTTTAAGATATAAAAATATCTCTCATCCTTGGTTTTTTCCATAAGCAGTACATAATAATATACTTCAAGGGTCGGAATATCATTTAACTTATTCTTTTCAAGATATTCCATAACATTATCAAATAATTTCATGTCAAAATTATAACTGTTCTGATTTTTCTCATGCAGCATAATATTGTAAATTTTAAGAAGGAATATCACGGAATAATTAACAAACAGATCAAGTCTTTCCTGCATATAATGGAAATTTACATTTGGTTTTTTCGGAGAGTAATAAGACATTAACTCAAACTGCAGGTTCATTTTATTAAAATAATATTCTTCGTCTTTTACTTTTATTTTATCAAGCGAATCGGAAGCAATATTGAATGCCTTTTCATATGCCGTGTCAAGATTTCTTTTCCTGAGTTCCTGAAGCAGGTAAATATCTTTGGCATTCTGGTCTTTTTTGTATGAATTAAATGCCAGGAATTCCTTTCCGAGTGCAAAGAGATCTGATATCAGATTTTTGATTTTAAAGTATTCAAAATTTTTATTCTTAAAGATTATTTCATATAACTTTTCCTCATTCATTTCTTGTGTTTCAAACTCAGGGTAGTGTTCAGAAAGAATTTCGAACAGTACAGTTACATTTTTATTTTTATTGAAAGAAGGCGATTTTACAAAATCCCTGAACTGCCGGATTTCAATCTTATTCAGTGATTTCAGAAATTTTATTAAACGTGTTTTCTGCATAAATTACTTAGTTATTAACTTATGGGCTTGTAAATAAAATATAATTTTAATTCAGAATAAATTAAAGGTTTATGCAAAAAGTTTTCTAAAAAATTCCTTCTGAAGATAACCGGATATGTAAAATTGAACTGTAATCAAACATTTTAAGCAAATTTTAAAATAGTTATTTAAACCTGTATCCTAAAACCATGAATTTTTTTCTTTGACAATTACTTCAGGAAATTATTAGTTTGTTCACAAGGCGTTCCGAATGTTTTAAAATTTAGGATTTTCTATATTATACCCCCTGTGCAATAATCTAATATCAAAATTTCGTAACGCCTTACGAACTAATCTGAATATCAGATTTAATTGATCTCAACTTTGTAACAGGGGGATTTTATTTGAATTTAAAAAATTAAAGGAAGATCAAAATAATATAAGCTGTTAAATTATTAAAAAAACATATATACATTCTAAAGAAAGGAAAATTCAAATGAAAAAACCTTTAAACCATTTTACACTGTTTTGTTTAGTATTCTTTGCAGTAACCGGATCTGCGTTTCCGGCGAATGAATATTTCAGGAGCATTATCTCGGGTGATTGGAATTCGACTTCTACATGGCAGATGTCAACCAACAGCGGTTCGACCTGGATAGCTGCAACACTTACACCGACAAATGCAAGCGGTGTTATTACAGTAAGATATCCGAATACAGTTACAGTTACTGTAAATGTAAGCGCTGACCAGGTGACAGTAGACAGCGGAAGTATATCAGTGAATTCAGGAATTGTACTTACAATACTCGATGGCTCCGGAGATGATTTAACGATATTAAAAGGAGGAACAGTAACCGGCTCAGGGACAGTTCAGACTCAGGGAACTCTTCTTGGAATACTGCTTCGGCCCGGATCAAATTTTAATGCAATGCTGAAAGTTAATTCCGGCATTACTGTGGCATATGAAAATGCAACTCCATATACAGCAAGATTATACGGACCGGTTACTGTGGATGCAGGAGCGACTTTATCAGCTACACAATCGGGTTTAGTGTCATACATACTTGAGTTCTACGGTAATCTGACAAATAACGGTACGCTTACAGCTGCAGGCGCTTCGGGTAAAACAATGAGATTCAAAGGAGCAGCAATGGTCAATAACGGTTCAGTCACCACTCCGGTTTTTTCATTTGATTCAACTTCGACTCTTTCCGGGACAGGATCAATTTCTTCGACAAATGATATTTATATAGGTGCAACCGGTAATGTATCACTGCTTTCAAACATGAACTTTTCTCCGGGCAGTGAATTTATTTTCACAAGCGGAGCTGTATTAAATCCCAATGGTTTTACGGCAAATTTAACTTCCGGCGGACTTGTACTAAACAGCGGCGCAACAATAAGCAATTCAGGTACATTCAGGACACAAAATTCTGTGTATTTAAATCTAAGAGGCGGATCGAATTTTAACGCTCCTCTGAATGTAAGTTCGGGTTTAACTTCAGCCACAGATTACTCATCACCATTAACAGGAAGATTATACGGACCGGTTACTGTAGATGCAGGAGCGACTTTATCAGCTACACAATCGGGTTTATCGTCATACAAACTTGAGTTTTACGGTAATCTGACAAATAACGGTACGCTTACAGCTGCAGGCGCTTCGGGTAAAACAATGACATTCAAAGGAATTGTCTTTGTTAATAATGGTACAGTGTCAACTCCAATAGTCAATCTCGATACAAACTTATCTTTGTCGGGAACAGGCTCATTTATTACAAATGCAAATATACTTAGTAACAGAAATGTTACTCTTACATCCAACCATCAGTTCAGTTCAATACTAATTAATACCGGCGCGACATTAAACACCGGCAGCAATACTGTAAAATTTACAGCATCAAATCCTATAACACAGAACGGAACTTTATCAAATACAGGCAGTAAGATTGAGTACAACGGAACAGTTCTTCAGAATATTTCAACCGCAAACATTGTCTACGCAGGCTTGAGAATTAACAATCCTGCAGGCGCGTCATTTCTTGGAAATGTGACGGTAAACGATACGCTTTCTGTTATACAGGGAAGTGTTAATCTGAACGGAAAAACAATTACTCTTTCACCCACAGGATATCTTACAGAAACTCCCTGAAATGTATTATACGGAACAGCAGGATTTATTACTTATACAAGGAACATTGGAATTCCTTCATCATTGAATGCAGGCGGCTTAGGAGCTGTGATAACTTCAGCATCAAATCTGGGATTAACGGAAATTAAACGCGGGCATACAGTTCAGACAGGATTAAACGGAGGTACAAGCATAAAAAGGTATTATGATATAAATCCGTCTGTTAATACAGGTTTGAATGCAAGTCTGGTTTTTAAATATGATGACTCCGAACTGAACGAGAAACCGGAAACTTTACTGAGACTTTTTAAATCAACAAACAGCGGAAGTACATGGCTGTATCAGACCGGGAATGTAAACATTCTGGCAAATGAAATTACTCTGTCAGGGATAAATTCTTTTTCAAGATGGTCTTCGGATTCTTCGGCTGCATCTGCTTCTGTAAAAATGATCATAGAAGGATTTTATAATCCGGCTACAAACAAGCTGAATATGAATGACACTGTCAGAGCTTATCTGAGGAATGCAACATTCCCTTTTGCAATTGTCGATTCCGCAAAAGAAATTGTAAATTTAAATACGCTTAAGGCTTCCTTTAAGTTTGTAAATGCAGTAAACGGAAATTACTATCTGCAGATGAAACACAGAAATACGATAGAGACCTGGAGTAATTTCCCTCTGGCATATAATGTAAGCACAACTTTAAATCACGATTTCACTTTTGCGGCAAATCAGGCATTCGGCAATAATCAGATCAATGTTGACAATACACCGGTAAGTTTTGCATTTTACAGCGGTGATATAAATCAGGATGGTACGATAGACGCTTCGGATGTTAGCGAAGTGGATAATGATGCTAACAACTCTTTAAGCGGTTATGTAAAAACAGATGTAACAGGTGATGATTTTGTAGATGCACAGGATGTTAGCATAGTGGATAATAATGCGTTTAATTCAGTCAGCCTTATTAGACCGTGATCTGGAATTTGTGATCTGAAATTTGTGATCTGGAATTAATGTTTTTGATAATTGATAATTGATAATTGATAATTAATAATTGATAATTGATAATTGAATTGCCGGTTCATGAATTAATTTGATCCCGGCAATTTTTTTTATCCGATTTTGATAATTAAAGATTTTAAATCTTAAATCTTAAATCTTAAATCTCCAATTCCAAATCCGACATTCCAAATTCCAAATCCGAAGGAGATTTAAATTAGTATTGTATACAATATAGCTATATTATAATTTTGCTTAGTGAATAGAATAAAAGCTATTCAAAAGTAGGCAGACAAGAATAAAACAGTTTTAGAATAATTTATTCATGAATTTAACATATGAATATTATGAAAACAAAAATTATATATTCAGTTTGTTTTGCTTTGATTATTTTTTTCACATTTCTTTCAGGTTGCAGCGAAGATAATCCTGTTGTCAATCCTCCGGGTACAAATGATATAATCGTCGGCACATTGATTTCCACTTCCGGAAGCATTACTGTAGGTTCAAATGACACAGTCATATTCAGATTCACGGTAAATCCGGGAACATCTTTTACCGATTCAGTATCTCATCTTATTAAAATAGTAAACAGCACCGAGACCGAAATTGGTCTGCTGCAGGATAACGGCGTGCTGTCCAACGGTGACGAGATCGCTCATGACAATGTTTACAGCGGGAAATTTATCTTTAATGAACCTTCAGCAGGTGAGATAAAATACAAAGCAAAAGGTATCATCTCATCTTCAAGTAACGGTTATTCTGCACCGATAACAATTTCAGTTAACAGTCAGCTGACTTCGCAGGAAATCAGCACACTTTTCAAAACACAATCAAGCGCAAAGAATCAGCTTCAGATTTATCTCGGAGGCAATCCGAATAACATTGAAAATGCCACGACTCAATTGGTAGCGTGGCTGCAGTCCCAGCCGGGAGTTCAGAGTGTTGAGCGCAATGGTAACACCGGAGTTATAATATACTACACAAGCGGAATATCCGGAGGTTTATTGTATTCAGTCGCTGATGCCACGGGGCGCATTCACACTTTAGGGGGGGAAGCAGCAAATGATACTCTCAGAAGAAATAAAAGATCTGTTCCATTGAATGAACAGACAAAAGGTATGAATGATTATTATCAGGATAATGCATATCCGTTAAATGATAATCCTCCTTTAGACCCTAATACTATCGGAAACAGGAATGTACTGATATATGAACCATTTCAGGCAGCATTTCCGGGTTATCCCGTTGGTCCTAGAGTCATAACAAGATTAAATCAGTCTACCTGCAAGGATTATAATGTTACGACATATACAAACCAGAATGCAAATATCTCTGTTTTATCCGGTCTTACCAGTTACGGTCTGGTTTTTATCACAACTCACGGATTAACAGGTAAGAGAATTTTCACAGGTGAAATTGCCGATACAAATCTTCAGATTTATAAGACAACTTACAGGGCAATGGTAAAAGCAGGGAAGCTGTCTGTTTGGAAAAATATTACAATAGCTCAAAACGGTCTTTTAAGAGATACTGCGGATGTGTATGTGGCGACAGATAAATTTATTTCCGGTCTGTCAGGGACTTTCCCTAATTCAGTGATTGTAAATAACTCATGCGAAAGCACATTGAACCCTGATCTTGGAAATGCATTTATAGGAAAAGGTGCTAAGACATATTTCGGATACAGTAAAGTCGTGCATATAGGATTTGTTGCAGGAATAAGCGATTCTATAGCAAAGCGAATGGCAGTTGACGGCAAAACATCGGGAAATGCATTCTTTGCAGCGACTGATCCGGAAAATCCTTTTGCCGTTTTCACAAAAATAGTCGGTTCGAATGATCTGAGTTTTTCCACAACGCTTGTAAATAAAGATTACGAACTCGGAACAATTGAAGGCTGGACGAAATCAGGTGACGGAAGAGTCATCAGCAGACTCGGAACAGTTAACCCGGCCCAGGGAAGTTTCATGGGAATTATATCTACCGGACTCGGTTACACAACTTCCAGCGGATCGATCTCGCAATGCTTTTTAGTTCAGAACACTCAGTCAACGCTGAAGCTGAAATGGAATTTTCTTTCAGAAGAATTTCTTGAATATATACACTCCCAGTATCAGGATTATTTCAAGATCCTTCTTGTAAAACAGGACGGCTCACAGGTTACACTGTTTTCAAGGACAATAGACGAGATGGCGTTTCAGATCGGAGCGGATACAAATCACGCCGGACAATTAATTAGCGTTTCGCCGAACATTGTTTTTGATGAAGGCGGTGTTTACATGACCGGCTGGCAGGACATTTCATTTGATATAACACCTTACCGCGGACAGACCGTTGTAATTATTTTCAAATGCGGCGATGTCGGCGATAGTATTTATGATACAGCAATCCTCCTTGATGATATCATAATACAATAACCAGAATAAAAAGACCGGGTGTCCCGCCAGGTCTTTTAAAATTAAGTGTTGAAAATACGGTGCCATCCCAACGGAAAAAGTAGATCACAAATAAAGAACTTGTTACTTTAAGTCTTCTTTACCTGAGATGTTCAACAAAAAAGACGTTTGACCCGCAGAAAGTTTGTAATTCACTTTTCGCTTTCCGCCGGTAGCGTTATTATTATTATCTTTGGGTTTGTAAACCGGAAATTCACGGACTAGACTATTGTTATAAACATAAATACTGTCGGATCCCATGTATCCTTCAAACATCATTCCCGGCTTCATGTCTTCTTCCTTTATTTCTTCAACGGAAATCACCGAATAACTTTTATCATTATTTGAGACAATGCCGAGAATTCCTCCGTATGAACCTGAACCTGCAGATCTGGTTATAATATATAACTCTTCAAATCCGTTGGCATCAAGATCCGCAAGAAACGCTTTTTCAAAAGGATTTGATTTTATGAATTTTAAAGTATCCTGTTTGAATGCAAATCCCTGACCGGCAACCATAATATCTGCGAGACTTTCACCGCGCTTATTTATGGTAACGGAAAACACCTTTCCGGTTTTTGTAGTGATTTTGTTTAAAGAAGTAATTTTACCAGGCTCTTGTAGTTGCTGAACTGCTGAATCTTTTTTAAAAGATTGAGTATTTTTTTGTTCTTCCTTTTTAGTGCAACCAAAATTTATAAAAACTGCTGCAATCAGCAGAGCAAATAAATTAGTTATTCTCATGTATTTTTTTGTTTTTGTTTGCTGATTTTGATAATGACAATATTCAAATAAAGAAACTTTTTAATAACGGGAATTGGAATATTAAATACGCAAAACCATTTTTACGTTTTACTCAGATATTAATCATAAAACTTCTTTCTGATAATTGAAATAAAAATCCGGTAAAATTACAGTCTTTACTTAAAAGTAGAAAGTTAAAATGTTAAATGTTAAATGTTAAATGAATAAACGTGTATTCTAAATTCTATATTCAGATAAAGCACAGAAACTCAATCGAGACCTGGAGTAAAACCGGAGGCCAGCCATATACTCTTGGCAGCGCATTGAGCTATGATTTTACCAGTGCTGCTTCGCAGTCTTACGGAAGCAATATGATAAAGGTAAATACATCGCCTCTCAGATTCGGGATTTACGGCGGAGATATAAATCAGGACGGAACTATTGACGCAACTGATCTGAGCGGAGTCGATAATGATGCTTCGGGTTCAGTCAGCGGATATGTTAAGACTGATTTAACAGGAGATGATTTTGTAGATGCTGGGGATGTCAGCATTGTAGACAATAATGCGTCCGGTTCGGTGAGCATAATGAGACCGTGATACAATGTCAAATTTTAAATTTTAAATTTTAAATTTTAAATGTTTATGTAATTGATAATTGATAATTGAAAATTGATAATCCGGATTCTGTTTTTAAGCAGAATCCGGTTTTTTATTTAAGGTATGATCTGAACAGTCTTTAAATAAGTATTGGAAGAGTATTTAGAACACATAATTTGATTATAATATAGGAAATAATAAATATGATATTTATCATATAAACAGATGACAAATGTCATATCCAACAAAATTACAGAAACAGCATATTGTATACATTAAAAAACCTCAACACTTAAAAAACTATTTTAGTAATTTAAACGGAATTTTACAGAAATGGAAAAAACCAACAGATTTAAAATCTTGACAGTGCCTTTCTTATTGATATTGGCTGTATCAATGTTTTCATACACGGCTTTTGCAGACATTGGCGGAAGAACCGGAAGAACACTGAAAACATCAACAAGCGGCTGCAGCTGCCACAGTTCAAGGGATCTTACAACAAATGTGACAATTTCAGGACCTTCTACGGTAACAACAGGTTCTACAAATACTTACACGCTTACAATTTCCAGAACAACTAAAACAGGAGCAGGTTGCAATATCTCTGCACGGACAGGGACTTTGAATATAGTGTCAACAACCATTCATAAGTCCGGACTGGAATTAACTCATAATAACAACATCCCTATGGTAAGCAACTCGGTATCTGTTTCATTCAGTTATACTGCACCTGCTTCACCTCTTACTGATACAATTTTTGCGACTGGACTTGCTACGAACAGCAGCGGTGATGAGATCGGTGACTTGTGGAACTGGGCTCCGAGTTTCAGAGTGACGGTCATACCTCCTCCGAAGATACTTCATCTTACAGTTCTGATAGAAGGTTTTTTTAATCCGGGTTCAGGAATACTTATCCGTGATACTGTCAGAGTCTATCTCAGAAATACAACTGCACCTTATGCTATTGTAGATCAGGCGAAAGAATATCTTGATCAGTTTGGAAAAGCAGATTTCTCCTTTAATACAGCTGCAAACAGCACTCCATATTATGTAGTTGTTCAACACAGAAATTCAATAGAAACATGGAGTGCGGGTGGAAACAGTTTTGTATCAAATTCCTTGACCTATGATTTCACTACAGCTTCGTCAAAAGCATACGGCAGTAATATGCAGCTCGTTGGCGCCAAATGGACAATATTCAGCGGTGATGAAAATCAGGATGGGACAGTAGATGCCTCGGATCTTAGTGATGCTGATAATGATGCATTGAATTCATTAAGCGGATATGTTCCTACTGATGTGAACGGAGATGAATTTGTAGATGCCGGTGATGTAAGTTTAATAGATAATAACGGTAGTATATCGGTGAGTGTGATAAGACCTTGATTCAATGTCAAATTTTAAATCTTAAATTTTAAATGTTTATATCATAGTGAATTAAATATTGATAATTAAACTGCCGGAATCAGCTTATCAGCTTATTCCGGTTTTTTTATATTTGCAATATATTAAGGATTATTATATCCAAAATCCAAAATTTAAAATTTAAAATTCATGATTATTCTTTCCTCAGCTCTCTTATTTTTTCAAGAAGCCAGGATTCCCTTGATTTAAGTTTTAACTTTTTCATTATATTCTCAATCTGAAAAAGGTCTTTCCCATCGACTCCTGTTTTAATATTAATAAGCAATTTGTAAATCTTCAGAAAGTTAAGGGCATATTCTTTATGGATTTTCGGTATCTCATTGTGATTTCTTATATAATGCCTGAATTTATCAATTTCAAAAAAAGCTTCTTCAAATTTATTAGTTTCATAATATGTACAAAGCTTAATTACAGACGAATCACTGTAATGAAGATAATTTATTCCTCTGAATCCGGAAAGATAGTGCAGGGATTTTTCATAGTTCTTATTGCTGAATGAGAGTTTTGAATAAGAAAGACTGACTTCGTCACTCCGTATATTCTCAGGAAGCATGCCTGAATATTTCCTGATGAATTTTTCCGTCCAGGTTTTTTTCTTAAGCATAATGCCGATCATTACATAATTCCGGAATGTAGTCTGAGGAAAGACGTTCTTGTGGTCTAAAAATAAATTGAGTTTCAGAATTTCATTATAGATCCTGAACAGCTCCTTATTGAAAGTCTTCACTCCCTGATTTTGCCGGAGTATGCAATAGTTTGTAAATTTTTTATAAACTTCTCTTATGTATTCAACGTCCAGTGAAATTTTCAGTTCTTCAAATATCTTTTTTGCCTCAAAGAAATTCTTTTCATTGACAGGATTTTTAAACATATCATAAAAATAATATTCCATCGCTACAATTTTAAATATGGTAAAATCGCTTTTGTATAATTTTCGGATAAGAGAATCGTCCATTTCAAGTCTTTCAAGTATTTCACTGACAATATTGAATCCGAAATCCCTGTTTGCCTGCTCCTGTTGAATGAATTCAAAACCGAAATCAAACAGGCTTTTAAGCAATAAAGCAGTGAAGTTCCTGGAATTTTCAAAATATTTTCTGTATGTCTCTTCTGAAATTATGGAATCTCTTGAAAAAGAAATATCCAATCTGTCTGAGAAAGTCAGATACAGATACTTCGAATCACTTTCCCGCATTGAGTTTATATTATTTTTAAATCTGTTCAGGCAGCTCCGGAAAAGTTTTTCTGACTTGGTCCCGTGATATGCAAGCAAAAGCAGCCTGTACTTTTCAGTTTTATTTTCTCTTAATGTTTTAATGATCAGATATTCTTCTGCGAGTTTGAATAATTCAGAGAACCTGTTGTTTAAAGTCTGAATGCTGAACTTTTTTCCGGGGTAAAGTTTTGAGTAAAGCAAAGCCGGAGTTAAACTATCCTGATCTGTTTTCCCGTATTTAAGAAGAAGATTCAGAACGATTACATAATTTCTTCCTCCTGAAATAAATCCGGATGAAATAAATTTTCTGAATTCCTTTATTTCTTTTTCGGAAAATAAATTAAGAAGAATGATCAGTTTTGAATTGTTTATGTTCATTGGGTAAAAAAGTTTATGTATAATATGCTAATTACAGCTAAAATTAAATGAATATTGATACTGAAGTACGGATTTTCCCGGGTAGTAATTAATTTTTCCTTCTTTGATATGTGAAAAGAGAATCAATATTTTTGTTAAACTTTTAAAAACTTTTAAATACTATTCCATAAAATTAAAAACACTTAAAAAAATTTATGAAAAAAATCTTTTTTATTGTTCTTGTTTTTCTTGCTTCATCTTTACACTCATTCTCTCAATGGACTGGCAATACTGTCACAAACACCGTGATAAGCAATCCCACAGGTGACCAGGCGACTCCTAAGATAGCTATGACTTCGGACGGCGGCTGTTACATTACATGGTTTGACAACAGAGCAGGCAGTTATGCAGTCTATCTTCAGAAACTTAATAAATACGGAATTGCATTGTTTCCGAACAACGGCTTGCTGATCAGCAGCAATCCGCAAAGTACTTCGCTGCAGGATTTCAACATTGATGTGGATGCATCTGATAATGCGGTAATAGTCTTTACTGATCAGAGAAACGGATCTACGCTGAACCCGTTCGCTTATCTGATCAGTCCTTCAGGTGTTTTTTTATGGGGACCTAACGGGGTATCATTAACAGACTCGACTACAATTTCGCAGAATGTTCCTGTGGTAGCAGCTACATCTGACGGCAACTATGTTTTTGCATGGACTTATTCTTCTTCACCAAGAAGAATAGCATATCAGAAATTAAATTCCGCCGGCTTGCCTCAATGGGGTCCGGCTCCTGTAAAAATGAGAGGCACTGGCGCGGAAAATTTCGAATATGCAAGACTTGTAAAATCCGATGCAGGAAGCGTAATTATGTCCTGGGATGCATATTCAGGTAATATTACGACATCTTCCAGCATAAAACTGTTCACACAGAAATTTTCATCGTCTAATGCAAAGTTATGGACAAGTCCGCAGGACACAGTTCAGAATCTCGGAAGACTGGCAGGCATATCATACATTCCGACTCTTGTCAGTGACGGACAAAACGGAGCAGTATATACCTGGGTTGATGACAGGGATGCAAATGCACGTCAAAGCGCATGGGTGCAAAGATTTAATTCTTCGGGTGTTGCCCAATTTCCGAAAAACGGTTCGGAAGCTTCAGCGCTTTCTACCAATAATCATTTCCTGCCTTCTTCAACATATTGTATTTCAACAGGCGAGACTTACACTTTCTGGACTGAGACAAACGGCGGACAGACAGTGGTAGGTGGATTATACGGACAGAAATTCAACTCATCGGGGACACAGCAATGGGGCAGCAGCGGAAAAGAATTTAAATCCCTGGATAACAATCAGCTGAGTTTTATTTCGGCATATTCAAAAGATACGAATGTTGTAGTTACTTACACTGAACTGTTGTTTGGAAGTGCAGACTATCTTGTAAAAGCAATGGCAACCGGTCCTTCATCGGAATTTCACTGGGCCGGAAACATAATAACATGCGCTTCTTATCTAAGCAATAAGATCAGAAGACAAACCGGTTTTGATCAGAATTCCGGAATGGCTGTTATGACCTGGAGCGATAACCGTTCAGGAAGCGGAGACATTTTAGCACAGAATCTGAATGCAGACGGTACTATGGGTATTAGTCAGCAGGTTTTGAATGTAACTTTCAGTATTGAAGGAATGTGGAACGGAGTAACTCAGGTTCAGGATACAGTGAGATTTTATCTAAGAAACAGTTCATCTCCTTTCAGTGCAGTTGATTCATCAAAACTTTATCTTAATTCTTCGGGCAACGGAACAGCAGTATTCCTGAATGCTGCACCTGGGACTTATTACATACAGGCGATTCACAGAAATTCACTTGAGTCTTGGTCTGCAACTTCACAGTTATTTGCTTCCGGCAGTCCGGTTGTTTATAATTTTACTGCTTCGCAAAGCCAGACTTTTGGAAATAATTCAATTTTAAAATCAGGCAGATACTGCGCATACAGCGGTGATGTGGTTAAGGACGGAACTGTCGATGCATCCGATCTCAGTGATGTTGATAATGATGCATTGAATTCAGTAAGCGGATATTTCCCGACGGATGTAACCGGAGATAATTTCGTTGATGCCATCGATCTGAGTGTAGTGGACAATAATGCGACTAATTCAGTGAGCGTTATTAGACCGTGATCCGGAACAAAAGTATATTATTATGGAAAAGTTCATTGTTAATAGCTCAAAATGGTTTTAAAATCTGAATCAAACAGAATATAAGTAAGCAAATAAGGTGGCTTGTAATATTGATTTTCTAATAAGAATCACAAAACCACTTTATTTTGCTTACATTTTTACAATTTGCTTAACTTCAGATATCATTCATTTTTGAGTGTATCTGATTTCAATACGGCAATATATTTTTTACCAAAGTAATGAGCATACTTAGAATTGAATTCGCTTGCAGGATCAGAAGATATATCAAATAAAAATATAGTCCTTGGCTTGTTTACAAGATCCGGAACTATCAGACTGTCGTTTGCACTTTTTGATATGAAATCATACCTGTAATTAAGTTCATTGTTATATTTCACGGCTCCTCCTCTTAATAAATCTGCATATGCGTTCTTAACATTATTCTTTTTAAACAAAAAAAGCACAACAATAATCATTGAGAGTACATAGACATATCCTGGTACTTTTAAAGAACTGAAATTAAACTTCCGCGAGAAATAATAAATTAAAATCATAACATTATAAAACCAGCCAATCAGAAAAACAAAATAAATAATATTGATTGTCCTGCTGAAAGGCGGTCTTCCGAGACTCCACACCGGCGTAAATATAAGAACAAACAGAATAAACAGGAAAGTTATTAACACATAAACAGGGTTGATGAATATAGCGACAGGTTTTTTATCTGAACCGGAAATAAATTTAAAAATTACAGGAGTAATTAAAATTGTAATAAAAATCAGCGGCGATATAAAAATCCATGAAATAAGAAGATCAGTCATTGTTGAAAATGAAGTCATTAAAGATTGGATCAACTGATGACTGTCGGGATAAAGCGAACCTCTGATACTATTGCCCGGTGCCGAAAGCAGTACATAAGAAGAAATAGCTGTTGTCAGTGAAAACAGAATTAACACTGCCGTAATCTTTTTTTCATTTATCAGTTTGCATATGACCAGTAATGAAATCATCAAAACGCCCGTCACCATAGACATTTCGCTGCAGCCGGAAATTGCAATTAGCAAAAGTACTGACAAAAAAATAAGAATCCTGTGAGAAGATGTACCGCCGGGTCTGGTGATCTTTGCATATAGAAGAAGAAAAATCATTATCATCATTATTCCAGTCTGATAAACAACGGATGCAGTCAGCCAGTAAAAGCTCTGCGACAGTGACGGCATCGCATACATATACATGAAAAAAACGGACAAGGTTAAAAGAATTCTTTCCCGGAGATTCAGTACTTTTTTTGTAAGTTCTGATATAAGAGCAAACAATACATAAATGAACAAAAGCATAAGCAGAAGCGTCACAATTTTATAACCAAACATAGATCTGAAATAAACAGGGTTGTAACTTAAAACGGCATTCGAAAAATATTTTCCTGTCCAGCTTTTATAATAGTGAACCTGTGCGTTAAAGAATCCCATAATTTTAGTATTTTCGGCAAGACCCCAGTCATCTGCGGAAGGGTGATTAAAGAAGAAAAGAATTATAAATGGAAGTATCATTATCATCAGAAACATTGTCAGGAAATTTTCAGAGATAAATCCGGTAAGTTTATTCTTCAAAATTATTCGCTGTAAATTTATTATTGACTTTTGATTTTGTCAAATTAAAGTTATGGAAATCAGATTGCTTATAAAAGTCCTTAGAAAAGGAATCTGTATCTATAGTTATAATTCAAGAAGCAAAATAAGTTCGAAAGACAATATCTAAATTTTCAATCAGCTTTTTTACATTGAGAAAAATTTTCTTTGAAAAACTTATTGTATTGCTACAAAACCTTTCTAAACCCCAATGCCATTAAGTTAAGAGAGTTTTCTATTCCTCTAACCTAAGTTGATTAATAAAAATATATTCACCTATTAGACGCTAAGACTCTAAGGAAAAATTAAAAGATCATAGAACTTCGAGGCTTTGCTCGCCTCCCGCTCCGCGAGGCGGGCGCGAAGCGGGAGTCTTTGAGGCAAATTTGAATTTTTAGTTTATGGACATCTCCGTGGGAGGGCAGGGTGGGGTTGTTTCAAACAGCTTACATGTTATTCAATTTTTTATTAGAAAAAAATATTTATTACAAAAATAAATTAATCTGGACACCACTGAACAAAAGACGGAAATATCAAACAATCTAAATTGAATTTCTATTCATTATTGAGTAATTTAGCAATAAATTTTTTTATTAACAGAACAACGGAGGAAAAAAATGGCTGTAAAAGTCGGAATAAACGGCTTCGGAAGGATCGGCAGACTTGTTTTCAGAAGACTGAAGGAACTCGGAGGATTTGACATTGTAGCGATCAATGATCTAACTGACAATAAAACGCTGGCTCATCTGCTTAAGTATGATTCCATTCACGGAAAATATAACGGAAATGTGGTTCTTACCGAAAAAGGAATAAATGTTGACGGTGATGAAATAAAGATAACCGCTGAAAAGGATCCCACGAAACTAGGATGGGGCGTGATGAACACGGATGTAGTAATTGAATCTACGGGAGTATTTACTTCGATGGATAAATTAAAACTTCATCTTGACGGCGGAGCTAAGAAAGTCATTCTCACCGCTCCCGCAAAAGACTCACTTGATGCTACAGTCGTGCTTGGAGTTAACGACTCGGTAATTAAACCTGAAATGAAAATCATTTCGAATGCATCCTGTACGACTAACTGTCTGGCGCCGATGGTTAAAGTACTTGATGACAATTTCAGGATTGTAAAAGGATTCATGACGACCATTCATTCATATACAAACGATCAGGGATTGCTTGACCAGCCGCACAAAGATCTCAGAAGAGCCAGAGCCGGTGCTGTAAATATCATCCCGACATCAACAGGGGCTGCAAAAGCAGTAGGGGATGTGCTCCCTCATCTGAAAGGAAAGCTTGACGGATTTGCCCTGAGAGTTCCTACACCTGACGGATCTTTAACTGATTTTGTATGCGTACTTGAAAAGGAAACGACAAAGGAAGAAATAAATGCAGCAATGAAAAATGCTTCCGAAAATGTTATGAAAGGAATTCTTGAATATACTGAAGACCCGATCGTATCTACTGATATTATCGGAAATCCAAGTTCATGTATATTTGACTCACTGTCAACAATGGCAAAAGGCAATCTTGTAAAAGTAGTCGGATGGTATGATAATGAATGGGGTTACAGTTGCAGAGTGGTGGACCTGATAAAAAAAATAGCCTGAAATTTGTTTAATGTAACTATCCAGAAGGCTGACTGAAAAGTCAGCCTTTATTGTATTAATAAAAGTAAAATTAAAATTATGGATACATTATTTCTTGTTGTAAGTCTTTTTCTTCCAAGAACTATATTGATAATTTATCACTTTATTATGCACCAGATCCCTCTGAATACAGTTCCATTCATAGGTGATGTATTGCTGACAGTTTTCATACCGAGAGCTCTGATACTTATTTACATTGCGCAGGTACTGGGAACGGACAGTCCGTGGTTCTGGATACATCTGGTAGTGGCAATATTTGTTTATTTCGGAGGAAAGAAGGCAAAAGATAAATGGAAGAACAGATAATATGTATAGACGTTTGCAACACAACCTGAATGCCATAAAAATCATTTAGAATTCTTATTTCAAAATCAGAAAACAATTCTAAGACTTTTAAGAGACAGATCTTTTTACAGAAAAGCGACTTGAAATAGTAAATTAATACGATTAATTTTATAATTAATGCGGGAATAGCTCAGTTGGTAGAGCGCAACCTTGCCAAGGTTGAAGTCGCGGGTTCGAGTCCCGTTTCCCGCTCTTTTCATTTGATATATAAAGCTGTTTAATTTCCGGCGTGGTACCCAAGTGGCTTAAGGGGAAAGTCTGCAAAACTTTTATTCGACAGTTCGAATCTGTCCCACGCCTCACTTATTCCTTATATTTATAATTTCCTTCAATACAAATTCTTTTACATTACAAAACAATTACAGAATAATTAAACAGAATTCTTTTTTCTTTTCAGAACGACCGGTTCTTCTATAAGTTCAGCTCCTGATCCGTCTGCAGGAACTATAAAAGATTTTATCTTTTCCTTTTCATTTTCTCTTCGGTTTCTCCAGTTCCTGGGACATTTTTCTATCTTAACGGGAAAAATTGTCAGATCGCCGTCTGATGAAATGTGAAGACGCAGAAAATTCTTGTAATCCTGAATTTTTAATGCTGAAAAAGCTTCATCATTGTGTCTCCCGAAAAAAAACTGTGAAACGAACAAATAAACTCCCATAATGGTAGAACCAACAATCCATCCCGAGATAAAAACCATCATCATTGCAAATAGAAATATCAGAGTTTCATGATCTTTAAAAAGATAAACAGCGAATATAACCGATCCCCAGCCGATATAGAAAATGGCTGAAAAGTGAGCGCAGCAATGTATGAAGCCAGCAAGATATTGATAAAATTTAGAATGAGTATCCGTAAAAATTATAAATGCAGTCAGAACAAGCGCTATCCAGATCGCAGTCAGCGGATTGTCAAGAAAAGCAAAAAAAGTAAATTTTATAGCCAGATACAAAGAATCAAAAAATCCTGTAGGATTTTCGAAGTTCTTAAGATCAATTGCAGAGCTCACAAACCAGGCAGTCAGGAGATAGAACAAAGCTGTTACTATTCCAAAACCCGGATTTAAAAACAAGAAAAGCAAATCCCTGAAAGAAAGCATTCTGGATTTTTTTACATCCGGATAACTTTTTTTAAGGTTAAAATGTCTTTTGGTTTCTTTACCGATGCCGAAATCTTCGGATATCTCATCTACATCAGCGTCGTGAGTAGGATGAAGGAAAGCGCCGCCGCCGCCAGCAGTTATCTTCTGGACTTTAGCTTCAGGATCTTTTGCATGTTTTTCTTCATGTCTCCTGTAGTGGTGCAAATCTCCCGAGAGATATACTTTTACACCAATATTCTTTTTTGACAGAATTTCATTCTGGAGATACAGAAGGTCGCTTTCGTCGTAAATCTCATTAAACTTTTTGTATTTTGCTGCATAGATCCAGTTTGGCTGTGAAATGCAGAGAATAACCCTGTCGCCTTCCTTCATATGTCTTTCTGCTACGCTTCTGAAATATTCTATCTGAGGAGTGTCGATGTCAGACTGAAGCTGTCCGTCAGAGCCCAGAAGCCACCAGTTACCGGGAAGTTTAAGCGCAAAGTAACTTCTTCTCTGCCGTGTGAACCAGCCTGCGAATCTTCTGTTGAGATCAGAGCAGAAGAGTCTTGTAAAAGCCGACAATCCGTCGTACCAGTCATGATTGCCCGGAATTGCAAATACATGCGGTCTGAATTCGGGTTTATCATCACCGAAGGCAGTTTCAAAAGGGACAACAAGACGCTTCCGGTAATTTTCCCTGCTCGGAGTAGGATAGACTTCATCACCCCCGAAAATCAAAACCTCCCCTCTTTTTGTGGAATAGGATTTTCCTCCGAAAGAAAGATCCAGTCCGGGATTCGATGAATAATATGCAACTGCATATGTAGGATTAAATCCGTCTCCTGTATCAGAAATATAGTCAAGCCAGATTTCATTTCTCGGATGATTAAAATCACTGATGCTTTTATTACCGGTTTCTTTATGATAATGAGTATAATCAAAGAACTCTTTTCTGGTTGAAGACAGAGCCTGAAGAATTCTTTTATCGGATTGTTCGCCAATGAAAGTGGAAATAGAAATTCTTACTGCTGTCTTTGCAAGCTGCCCGATATGAAACCAGTTAACCATCGGCTGACGACGGACAGAGCTTAATTTATTCTGAGCATCCATGAATTAACGTGTTTGAAATATGGTTAAAGAAAAGTTTAGTCATCTGAGGTCTCTATTGCAAGAAGATGCCAGGTAACTCCGGCTGAAATCAAGAGCAATAAAATCCTTATGTAGAGAATTTCAGTGGCAAAGAAAACCGAAATTAAAATACCGGTCCAGAGAAATAAGATGGAAAAAATTTTATATCTTAATGTCATTCCTTTATTCTGCATGTAATCCGATAGATACTTCCCGAAATATCTGTTGTTATGAAGCCAGTAATGAAATTTTTGCGAACTTCTTGCAAAACACCATGCGGCAAGAATAAAAAACACAGTAGTCGGTAAGATAGGCAGGAACATGCCGAGAATTCCTATTCCGACAAGGATTGTGCCTGCTGCAAGGAAAATAAATCTGACAGCGGGATTGCCGCTGATTTTTAATTCATTTTTTAAATCTTTGTTCTGCAAGGTTTTGACAAAATATTTTTCGTTCAAAATAGTGAATTATTGCAAATATTTTAATTCTAAAATACTCCTGTTCCGAAATATATATACATCCTGATTATTCCCCGTTAAGATAATAAAAATCGTTCCCATTAAAACTCATTCAAAAAAGATTAAATTCTTTATAGTAAATTACTTTAAACATTCATAAATTAAGAAAAAATGTTTATGGGAATTTTATTTAAAGCGAGAAGCGGAAATATTTCAAATTCTGCCGGATTACTTCTGATCAGACTCGGACTCGGGACATTGTTTCTGCTTGCAGGCGCAGGAAAAGTACTTCACCTTCAGGATTTTATTTCCTCAGTTCAGGAAACAGGCAGAATGAACAATACAGTGTCATTTGTCCTTGCTTTCATACTTCCTTTCATGGAAATGATTTTCGGAGCATTATACATCATCGGACTTTTTACTCCTTTGACAAGCTTTTTTATGGCTGTAATGACTTTAAGTTTTCTTTATGTCCTTGGTGCCGGCAATCCTGAACTTCCTTTCAGTTATAATATAGTTTTTCTTTTATGCTTTATTGCGACAATGTTTACAGGCGCAGGTATGTTTTCTTTTGATTCATTAGGAGACAGGAAAAAGAAAGAAGAGAAGTTCCCTGATAGTATTGAGAAAAATCCCGCAGATCCCAGGATTTTTGATGCAGGCAAGATAAATGAATCTGATGCAATATTTGTAGACGAAAACGAAGTAAAGAACAGAGATATAAAGGGATAAACTGGAGAGATTATTTGTATATCATCTCAAATTCTTCAAATACAATCTCAGTATCTTCCGGGAAATTAATTTTTTCTTTTTTCAATTCTCTTTCAAAAAAGGTGATATGAGCCTTCCTCCGGTAATCCAGAGATTTATCTCCTTCACCTTCTGTAAATGCCATTTCAGAATCAACTTTTTTAAAAGGCAGAATTGAATTTTTTTTTGTATTAATTACACATTGCGCTATTCCATTCCAGTCGGTTACAATATTTACATCTGCTTTTACAGGGAAAACTTCTTTTCCGCTTTCATACCAGTATACAAATGATGCAGTTGCTCTTTTTACACCATTCTTCACCAACTCCGAGAGTTCGTTGGCGCATTTTTCATTATCACAGAAATACCATGCTTGACCAAATGCTATTTTAAAATAAGACTGTCCCTTTCCGGACCTACTGATACATATCTTATTTTCCTGCCAATGAGTTCTTCAATTTTATCTATATAATTTTTGGCTGCGGTTGGCAGTTCATTGAAATTTTTACATCCAGTAATATCATCTTCCCATCCATCCATTTCAATATATTTTGGTATTGCGGTTTCAAGAGCAGGTGTTAATTGAAATTCCCCTGTTGATTTTCCGTTGATTTCGTATTCAGTGCAGATCAGCAATTTTTTCTGTCCTGAAAGACTGTCTACTTTTGTAATTGCAATCTCATCGGTCCCCTGAATCATTGCACCGTATCTTGTAGCCACTGCATCGAAGTGTCCGATCCTTCTCGGTCTTCCGGTAGAAGCTCCGTATTCAAAAGCTGTTTCTCTTAGATTTTTAGCTTCGGATTCCTGCATCTCTGTAGTAAACGGTCCGCTTCCCACACAAGTGGAATAAGCTTTCATCACTCCGATAACTTTATCTATCTTTTTATTGAATAATCCACCACCGACCGGCGCATAAGAAGAGAGAGTACATGAAGAGGTAGTATAAGGGTAAATGCCGAAATAAATATCTCTCAGAGATCCGAGCTGCGCTTCAAACAAAATCTTTTTATTTTCAGCAGCGGCTTTTTCGAGAAGGGAAGTAGTATCACAAATGAAATGTTTTATCTTTTCACCGTATTCGAATAACCAGTCAAGAACAGAATTCAGGTCAATTAATTCAGAACTTCTATAGACATTTTTTAAAAGAAGATTTTTCCATTCGACAATGCCTTTCATTCTTTTCTTCAAATGATCCGGAAAAAGAAGTTCGCCCAGCTGAATACTTTTTTTCATGTATCTTTCACCGTAAGCATAAGCAATTCCTCTTCTTGTAGATCCGAAAGCTCCTCCGCCGAGACGGTCTTCTTCAAGATTGTCTTCAAGCCTGTGAAAGGGAAAAGTCACCGTAGCTCTGTCAGATATTCTGATCGTTCCGGTGTCAATACCTGACTTTTCCAGTTCCGATATCTCTTCCGATAATGACTGTATGTCAATTACCATTCCCGGTCCGAGGATATTAATAACTCCGGGGTTAAAAATCCCGGAGGGAATAAGATGCAGTTTGAAAGTTCCGAATTGATTTACAACTGTATGTCCGGCATTGTTTCCTCCCTGATATCTTGCAACGAAATCTGCGTCCTGAGCAAGATAATCCACCATTCTGCCTTTGCCTTCGTCTCCCCACTGAAGTCCTACAAGGACTGTTACGTTATTTTCCATTATTCAGAAATAAAAAAATCTTCAATCATTTTGATCTGATTTGAAGATTTTATTTTTAAAATTTTTTTAATGTTGATTTAAAACTCAAAAACACTGTCGAGTTTTGTAAGCTTGAATATACCGGTAATCTTTTCATTTATATTTCTGATCTTTAAGTTACCGTTGCTTTCTTTAATCCTTTTAAGGCAGCTTATCAGAATGCCGAGACCTGAACTGTTTATTGTCTGAATATCGGTCATATCAAAAATGAAAAATCTGATTCCGTTCATTAATTCTGCTGAAACAGTCTCATTAAGAGAGTTAAAGTTGTTTAGCCCTACAGCGTCACTGCTGATTTTAATGACAGCCGTATTATTTCCGTTTTCAGAAGAATATGTTGTACTGATATCAGGCATTGATTTTTTTAACTTTCGGAGCTGTTTTAAGTCTCAAAGATTTTTCCTTCAGAAGAAGAGCATTTCCTCTTTCTTTCCAGTCAACTACAATAGCGCTTGCAACGAAGATTGAAGAATAAGTTCCGGTAATTATACCTACGGCAAATGTAAAGGCGAAACTTCTGTTCACTTCGCCTCCGAAAATAAACAGAACCAAAACCGTTAAAAATACAGTACCGCTGGTAATAATTGTTCTGCTTAAAGTTGCGTTTATGCTTCTGTTCATCACGTGCAGTATATCTTCATTTTTAAACAGCTTGATGTTTTCCCTTATTCTGTCAAATACAATAACAGTATCATTTGAAGAAAATCCGACGAGTGTCAGAAATGCAGCGAGCATTGACTGATTGAATTCAAGCCGGAGATTAGGAAATATAGCATCGAATATTGCAATAACGGCAATTGTAACAAGCACATCATGAAACAGCGCAACTACGGCTCCCACAGCAAAGACAAACTGGAATCTGAAAGCAAGATAAATAAGAATTGCTATAAGAGAAAAAATAACGGCAAACAGAGCGTTCCTTCTTAACTCAGCCCCAATCTTCGGACCGACTTTGTCAATTCTCTGAACTTCGAAATTATTATCGGCTATCTTTGCCCTGATACCCTGCTGAATTTTATCGGAAACAAGCTGGCCTTCCTCCTGCATAGGCGTCCTGAAAAGAACATCCCTTTCAGTTCCCATGGTTTTCAGTTCCATACCCGAAAATCCCGCATTATCCATTGCTTCTCTTAAATCAGCAATGTTAACATCTTTCTCAAATCTTATCTGCAGCTCAGTTCCTCCGCTGAAATCAATTCCGAGAGGAATGCTTCTTGTAGTAAAGAGTACGATAAATCCGATTATTATGACGACAGTAGAAAAGATGTAAAAGAATTTTCTCTTGTCTAAAAAATCATAATTTGTGTTCTCAAAAATTCTCATTCTTATTTATGGAAATTTAATGTTTCAAATAATAAATTAAAAAAATCAACCGAAGTTAACATGCTTGCCTTTTTGAATCATGATGTCGAAAATAATGTGTGTTATCACAATAGCAGTAAACAGATTTGCAAGCAAACCGAAAATCAGAGTAAGAGCAAAACCCTGAATAGGTCCGCTTCCGAACTGATAGAGAATTACGCCGGTGATCAAACTGGTTAAATGCGAATCGATGATAGCCGAAAAAGCTTTTTTGTATCCCAGGTCTACTGCTGTTCTCAATGGTTTACCGGAACCGAGTTCTTCCCTGATCCTTTCGAAAATCAGAACATTAGTGTCCACCGACATACCAATTGATAAAATAAGACCGGCAATACCGGGTAAAGTTATGGTAGCTTTTAAAGAAGCCATTACTCCAAGAATAAACAGCATATTTATAATTAGCGCCAGATCAGCTACAGATCCGCCGAATTTGTAATATACTATCATAAACAAGGCAACTAATAACAAAGCTGCCAGAGAAGAAGACACACCTGCCTGTATCGAATCTTCACCGAGCGAAGGTCCGATAGATCTTTCTTCAATTATTTTTACCGGAGCCGGCAATGCACCTGCTTTCAGAACTATCTCAAGAAGCTTTGCTTCCTGAACGTTAGCCATTCCTTCTATCTGTGAATTACCTCCGGTGATCTTGCTTCTTACTACGGGTGCCGAGTAAACTACATTATCAAGAACAATTGCGATTCTTTTGTTAATATTTGCTCCAGTTATTCTTGCCCAGTCAGCTGAACCTTCTCCGTCCATTTCCATTGAGACAATAGGCGTATTATTTGAAGGGTCAATATTTGAACGTGCATCAGTGATAACTTTTCCGGTTAATTCAGGATCTTTTTTAACAGTATAAAGGACATGAACCTTTTCACCCTGAGCATCAAAAGATTTATTGGACCATGCAAAAGAAAGGTCGGACGGAATTACGGCTTTCACATCTTCACGGTTTAATATTCTTATTACCTTTTCTTTGTCAGAATCTTTAACATATCCGTCGGCAGTTCCGCTTTCATTGTTTAAATTTACAAGCGAGAAGAAAGGATATTTCTTTTTAAACTCTTCTTCGGAGAGCTGCTGATTTGTAGAATCTGAATTTGTACTTGTATCTGTACTTGTTATTGCACTGTCTGTCTTTTTGGAAGAATCCTTCTTATCCTTCAGGGAATCTTTTTTAACTGTTTTATTATCAGCTGTCTTTTTGTCTTTAAGAGAATCTTTCTTCGTATCAACGCCTGTCGTATTCTTTAATTCGGTAACATTCTTTTCACTTGCTGCCGATTTTTTCGAAGTATCTTTGGAGGTAACTGATTCAGTCTTTTTCAGTGATGAATCAACTGAAGAAGTTTTCACTTGAGTTGTTATAGTATCTTTTAATGCTGTCGAATCGCCAACAAGAATTTTATTTATGGCTTCCATGACTTTCGCAGCTTTCTGAGGATCGTAAACGAGCTTGAATTCCAGCAGAGCGGTTCCTTCAAGAAGCTTTCTCACTTCAACCGGATTGCTGACTCCGGGAAGTTCAACAATAATCCTGCTGTTACCTATTTTCTGAATCTGCGGTTCGGCGACACCGTACTGATCAATCCTGTTCCTTACGATTTCTACGGCTCTGTCAAGTGAATTGTCTATTTCCTTTTTCAGTCTGGATTCTATGTCCGCTTCATTGTCTCTTAATTCGCCGTAATAGGATTTTAAATTCTGTCCTTTCTCTGCTAGCTTGGTTTTAAATGTTTCAAGTATAAGTTCATCGCTGTTTTTTGAAACTTCCTTTACCTCTCCGAGTATTGCTAACAGCTGATCGTCTTTTTTCTTGGCCATATCTTCCAGAAGTTTTACGACATCAACATCAAGTACAACATACATTCCGCCTTTCAGATCCAATCCCAGCTTAAGTCTTTTATCACGGGCGCTTATCAGATCCTGATTGTATTTATCGACAAAATCCAGACTGTCCTGTCCGGTAAGTTTTTTCAGTTCGCTGTTCAGTTTACTGTCCTTGTAAGTAGGATACAGGAAATACAGAGAACCTAAGATCATCACAATCGTTAATATAATACGAGAAAGATTTTTCTTCAAATTTTCACTCCGTATAGAAAATAAAATTTAATAATTGATTAATTTTTTACTGTGGAAATATATAAAATACAGCAACCAATATACTTTTAATGTGCAGAAATGTCAATGTAATTTACAGCAATTTCGGGTGATTTGTCAGTATTGAAATGAGCTGTGAACTAAATATCCCCTTTAACGGGACGGATGATCACCTCTTCGATCAATACTTTTCTTGGCTGCTGGAAGACTTCAAGAGTAATCCTTGCAATATCAGCAGGGGACATCATTCTGTTTTTATATCTCTGCCTCGATCTGCTGTCCCACATCGGTGTTTCAGTCGCACCGGGCAGAATATTGCTTATTTTGATATTGTATCTTCTTACTTCTTCTCTTAATCCGTTAGACAAAGCCAGCAATCCCGCTTTGGAAGCTGCATAGACAGAACTGTTTTCAAAAGCAGTATTCGCAGATACGGAAAGAATGTTAATAATGTGTCCCTTTTTACTTTTTATCATTTGAGGAATTACATTTTTAATGCAAAGAAAGGATCCCCGGAGGTTTGTATCAATCACGTTATCATAATCCGGGGTTTTTGTTTCCAGAAATGATTTGAATACGGTAACTCCTGCATTGTTTATCAGTACATCAATACTTCCGTACTTTTCACGGATTCTTTTTGCGGTTATCTGAACACTCCTTTCCGACATCACATTACATACAAAAGCAGAAGCTTCTCTGTCAGCAAATTTTATTTCGCTGACAATTTTTACAAGTCTGGATTTCCTTCTAGCGGTAACCACTACTATATGTCCGGCTCTGGAGAATTCCATGGCAATTTCTTTTCCTATCCCCGTAGAAGCTCCCGTTATCCAGATAACTTTTTGAATCATGGTTGTATTTTGTGATTTATCAGAAAGAATTCTAATAAGCTTTATATTCACCCCAGACTTCTCTGAGGGAATTGGAAATTTCTCCTATTGTAGCGTAACTTTCAACTGCGTCAAGAATAAAAGGAAGCAGATTTTCATCAGTCATTGCTTTTGATTTAATTGTATCAAGCAATGATCTTACTTTTTCATTATCACGTTTCTTTTTTAAAGCTTTAAGTTTTTCTTTTTGTTTTTTTCCGACATTGTCATCCACTTTAAAAACAATATGAGCTTCATCATGTTCTGTAATGAATTCATTTACGCCGACTTCAATGATATTCTTATTCTCAATATCCAGCTGGGTTTTGTAGGCATTCTGTTCGATCTCATTTTTTTGAAATCCGGCTTCAATAGCCTTTGAAGCGCCGCCGAGTTCGTCTATTTTTTTAATGTATTCCCAGGCTTTCTCCTCTATCTGTTTTGTAAGATATTCAATCAGATAAGAACCGCCGAGCAGATCTACGCTGTCAGCCGCTCCGCTTTCGTGGGCAATTATCTGCTGGGTTCTGAGTGCAGTCTGAACTGAAAGTTCGGTCGGAAGCGCAATCGCTTCATCCTTTCCGTTTGTATGAAGGGACTGACATCCCCCCAGAACTGCCGCCAGAGCCTGGATGGTCACTCTTACGATATTGTTCTCTATCTGCTTATCTGAAAGAGTGGATCCGCCTGTCTGCGCATGAAATCTCAGCTTCATGCTGTTTTCGTCTTTCGCATTAAATCTTTCTTTCATTATCACTGCCCAGATCTTTCTTGCTGCTCTGAACTTTGCCACTTCTTCGGCGAAATTATTGTGTGAATTAAAAAAGAATGAAAGTCTTTTGGCAAATGCATCAACATCGAGTCCTGATTCAATTGCGCATTTAACATATTCAATGCCGTCTGAAAGAGTAAATGCGACTTCCTGTACAGCGCTTGATCCGGCTTCCCTTATATGATAACCGCTTATTGAGATCGTATTCCATGAAGGAAGATTCTTGCTGCAGTATTTAAAGATATCCGTTATAAGCCTCATTGACTGCCCCGGAGGGTAAATGTATGTTCCTCTTGCAATATATTCTTTCAGCAGGTCATTCTGTATAGTGCCTGATAATTTTTTCAGATCAGCATTTTGTCTTTTAGCAATTGCCACATACATCATAAGAAGAATTGCAGCTGTCGAGTTGATTGTCATTGAAGTAGTAATCTCTCCGAGAATAATTCCGTCAAACAAAGTTTCCATATCTTCAAGCGAATCTATTGCTACGCCTGCTTTTCCGACTTCTCCTTCGCTCATCGGATCATCGCTGTCATAACCGATCTGTGTAGGAAGGTCAAAAGCAATTGAAAGTCCCGTTGTTCCCGAACCTATTAAAAATTTATATCTTTTATTTGACTCTTCGGCTGTTGCAAATCCGGCATACTGTCTCATTGTCCAGAACCTTGAACGGTACATAGAGCCGTGAACGCCTCTTGTAAAAGGATAAACTCCCGGATCAGGCAGAGATTCCGGAGAGTTCAGAAATTCCGGAATTATAATTTCCGAATCTGTTTTAAAAGTTTCTTTTCTTAATTTGATACTGCCGCTCATTTTATCATAAATTTAAATTTCAGATTATCTGTAGTTTGTGTCGTATTGTGCAACATTAAGAATTCCTTCAGCTTAACTATTTGAATTTAAAAAGCTTTTTTTACAATCATACTGTCCGAATAAAGCTTGTAATATTTGCGAGATTCTTTTGAAAAAAATCCCTTATCATCTTTCACCACAATCTCCCAGGTATTCTTTTCCCAGAATTTCGGCTTGTCAGTTAATTCTATAATAAAAGTAGAATCGTCTACCTTTTTGCTCGTGTATTTTGATCTGTGAAAATAAGGACGCTGCGCATCTTTCATTATGTAATAAAGAGTGTCTTTGTCAAAACCAGCAGTAAAAGTATAGATACTGTCTTCGTACAGATAAACTTTCCCTTTGATTTTATCCAGATTTGAATTGCATCCCGAAACAAGAAAGAATAATACCGTTATAATCAGGAAAAATTCCGGAAGCAAAGGAAGTTTGATATTAGTTGATTTCATTATTACCGTAGAAAATTTGATTAATAAAAAATATTTACTGCATTACAATTCCGCCGTCAACGCATACTGTCTGTCCCGTAATATATGCGGAATCATCAGAAGCAAGGAATTTAACTGTCCTTGCTACCTCTTCACCGCTGCCGAATCTTTTCAGAGGAATCGAATTCATATAGCTTTTCCTGACTTCTTCTGACAGTTTACCGGTCATTTCCGTCTCAATGAATCCCGGGGCGACCGCATTGATATTTATATTTCTTGAAGCAAGTTCCTTTGCAACGGATTTTGTAAATCCGATCACACCTGCTTTTGAAGCGACATAATTCGCCTGACCTGCATTCCCGGTAATACCGACTACTGAAGTGATATTGATTATTTTCCCGTAACGTCTGGTCATCATGCTTCTTGAAACTGCTTTAGTCATATTGAATACACCCTTCAGATTTGTGTCAAGCACATTGTCCCAGTCTTCTTCGCTCATTCTCATCAGAAGACCGTCCTTTGTGATTCCGGCGTTGTTTACAAGAACGTCTATCGCTGAATGTTTTTTCAATATCTTATCTGTAATTTCCTGAACGGATTTCATATCAGCCACATCGCATTTGAAATAAAAAATATTTTTTGAATTAAAATATTCTTCGTCAATGGAATTTTTGTAGGTAACGATAACAGTCGCATCTTCGGATTTAAAAAGTCCGGTAATTGCCTTGCCGATTCCCCTTGATCCGCCTGTAACGAGCACTACTTTGTCTTTGAATTCAGCCATTCTGTATTTGTGAAATTTAGATTAATTATCCTTTGTTCCGATCTGAATTTCGATCTGATATTTTTTCTGATAATTTTTTTTGTAATGTTCGTTGAGAAAATCATATCCTTCTTCACCAAGAATGAATTTAATCTCCTCAGTCATTGCATCAAAAATAGTCTGTGTGTAATTTTCTTTGTGATGAACACCGCAGTAGTCAAGTCTTTCGGAGTGATCATTGTCAACAGTGAGGACTTCATCAATGATTGTTATCGGATACATTATGCAGTATTTTGGTTTTATTTCCCATTTGTGCTTCCCGTTTTCAACTGCCATTACCTGAAGCGAACAATATCCTTTTTTATCTTTAAATACACATTGCGTGGTACCTTTGTCACTTATAAAGAGTTCAGTTCCTATCGCATAACCCGAAGGAAAATCCGTGTCCTCTTCAAGTTCTTTTTCAAACCAGAGAGAACTGTCTTTAGGCTGAAACTCATCCATTACATCCTTTATCTGATTTTCATATTGCATAATGACAGGCTGAAAATCCCTGTCCATGTAAACTCCCCAGTTGCAGCACTGACCTCCGCAAATGCTTATATTGCAGCCGGGCACAAAACCCTGTGTAAAAATAACCGGGTCTATTTTCATTCCTTTAAATTCAAGATACTCTGTTTCTCCGCTCATACTAAATTATAATTTTTAAGATCATCGGCTGTTCCGATATTGTGAATTTCTACGTCAGGGTTTATTCTTTTTATAAGACCGGTAAGAACTTTCCCCGCACCGATTTCATAAAATTTTGAAACATTCAATTCTTTTATCATGCATTCAATCAGTCCCTGCCATTTTACTGAAGACATGAGCTGTCTGAAAAGTGAATTTCTTATAATTTCCTTGTCTTCTACCGGTTCGGCATCTGCATTTGTAAAGACTGGTATTGCGGCATTTTTGAATTCAGTTTTATCGAGTGTGACTCTTAACTCTTCTGATGATGTCACCATTAGCTCTGAATGAAATGCGCCGCTGACCTGAAGCTCTTTAGCCATCCTGGCTTTGTAAGGTTCTTCTTTTGCAATTTTCATTGCCCGTCTGACTGCATCCACATCTCCGGAAATAACGATCTGCCCCGGAGCGTTGTAATTGGCGGGCTGAACAATCTGACCTTCTGAAGCTTTTGAGCATATCTCTTCTATCTGATTCTGATCAAGTCCTATAATTGCAGCCATGGTGCCGGGTCTTATACTGCCGGATTCTTTCATCAGATTTCCTCTTTTGATTACAAGTTTTAATCCTTCTTCAAAGGAAACTGATTCCGCAAAAACATTGGCGGTATATTCACCGAGAGAATGACCGGCGGTCGTATGAGCTTTGATTTTATCTCCGATAAGCCGTGTAAGAATATAAGAGTGTACAAAAAGAGCAGGCTGTGTAATGTGAGTCTGAGTCAGTATTTCCGCCGGTCCTTCAAAAGAGATCGCGCTTAAATGAATTCCCATTATTTCATCGGCTGCAGTATAAATTTCCCTTGCAATCTCAAATTCATCGTAAAGGTCTTTTCCCATGCCCACTGTCTGCGATCCCTGTCCCGGAAAAACAAAAGCAATCCTGCTCATCGTTCTGTAAATTTAATTTTATTCAAATTAATTAAATTAAGATGTTAAATCAATTTAAGAATGAAACAGTATTCTTTGTCCCGCCTTTATAAAAATTAATTATCATCTGACTGAAATGAAAAATTATATTAATTGTATTCAGTTGTATTTAATTGAATATAGAGCGTTTTTTATTTGAATCTAAATACTTAATTTTGACCAATTAAAATTTTACAATTCATTATGTCAGATAAAAAAAAGAAAGAGCAGAACATTACATCGCTTTCAAGAGAGAACAGATTATTCAGACCGGATAAATCTTTTTCTTCCGCTGCATACATAAAATCATTTCAGCAGTATAAAAAAGCTTATGAAAAATCCATAAAAGACCCGGAAAAGTTCTGGGGGAAAGTTGCCGAAGAACTTCACTGGTTCAAGAAGTGGACAAAAGTGCTGAAGTGGAAAGCTCCGCATTCCCAGTGGTTTGCAGGAGGTAAAATTAATCTTTCATACAATTGCCTCGACAGACATCTTGAAGGTCACAGAAAAAATAAAGTTGCTTTATTTTTTGAAGGCGAGCACGGAGACACAAAAACTCTTACATACAATCAGCTTCATAATGAAGTCTGCAAATTTTCAAATGTCCTGAAGAATCTCGGAATAAAAAAAGGCGACAGGGTAGTGATCTATATGCCGATGATCCCTGAAGCGGTAGTTGCAATGCTTTCCTGCGCAAGAATAGGAGCGGTGCATTCAGTGATATTCGGAGGATTCTCGGCGAATGCATTAGTTGACAGGATCACGGATGCTGAAGCTTCGATGGTAATAACAGCCGACGGGGCATTCAGAAGAGGACAGATCGTACATCTAAAAAATAATGTTGATCAAGCGCTTCCTAATTGTCCTTCGGTAAAAAATGTGATAGTGGTTAACAGATGCGGATGTGAAATCAAATGGAATGAATTTCTGGATAAATGGTATCACGAGGAAATGAAAGATGCAAATGATAATTGTCCGGCGGAAAAACTTAACAGCGAACATCCGCTTTACATTCTTTATACAAGCGGTACAACCGGAAAACCAAAAGGAATACTTCATACCACCGGAGGTTATTCTGTTCAGACATATATCACGACAAAATATATTTTTGATATCAGGGACGAGGATATATTCTGGTGTACAGCCGATATCGGCTGGGTGACAGGGCACAGTTACGTTGTCTATGGTCCGCTTCAGAACGGAGCGACTGTATTTCTTTATGAAGGCGCTCCTAATTTTCCTCATCCCGACAGATTCTGGCAGATGATAGACAAATACAAGATCACGATATTTTATACTGCGCCAACTGCAATCCGCGCTTTTATTAAATGGGGAAACCACTGGGTGGAAAAATACAGGCTTGATTCCCTACGGCTGCTCGGAACTGTAGGCGAACCGATAAATCCGGAAGCCTGGATGTGGTATAATAAAATGATCGGAAGAGAAAAATGTCCGATTGTCGATACATGGTGGCAGACAGAAACAGGAGCTATTATGATCTCTCCGCTTCCCGGAGCAACTCCGACAAAACCCGGATCGGGAACGCTTCCATTTTTCGGCATTGAAGCTGAAGTTGTAGACAAGCAGGGAAAGAAAGTAGGAAAGGGAAACGGCGGACTTCTCATAATTAAAAAACCCTGGCCAGCAATGCTGAGAACAATTTACAAAGACGATGACAGATATAAAAAACAATACTGGAGCGAATTTCCGGGAATATATTTTACAGGTGACGGTGCAAGAACAGACAAGGACGGATATTTCTGGGTAATGGGAAGAGTCGATGACGTTCTTAATGTCAGCGGTCACAGACTCGGTACTGCCGAAATTGAATCTGCGCTTGTTGCTCATATAAAAGTCGCTGAAGCTGCGATTGTAGGCAAACCTGATGAAATTAAAGGAAGCGCGATCTGCGCATTTGTTACTCTCGAAGGAAGTCAGACTCCTTCAGATGAGCTTAAAGAAGAACTGAAGGACTGGGTAGTTAAAGAGATAGGAGCACTTGCAAGACCGGATGAAATAAGATTCACTGATATGCTTCCGAAAACAAGAAGCGGAAAGATAATGAGGAGACTGCTGCGCGAACTTGCTCACAGCGGTGAAGTCAAGGGAGATGTAACGACGCTTGAGGATTTTTCAGTTCTTGAAAAACTCAGAATGGAAGATGAAGACTGATTGGATTTGGAATTTGGAACTGAGGATTCGGATTTTATCCCGGTTGATTTCAGAGTAATGAATTAGAAGTAAATTATTTTTGCACAAATGGACATTGAATTCAGAATAATGAAAATATCAATGTATGTTGAACTTATAAAACTATGGGAGGATAATGAAAGCATTCGGCTTTCAATCGGAGATTCAAAGACTGAACTTGAAACATATCTTAAACGAAACAGAGGGTTTAGTTATGTTTGTGTTGACAAAACCAAAAATGTGATTGCCGGATCAGTACTTTGCGGGCATGACGGAAGAAGAGGTTTTATTTACCATCTTGCAGTCTCAAAAAATTACCGTAATAAAAATATAGGAAGATCATTGATTCAAAAAGGCACTGATAAATTAAAAAGATCAGGAATAAGAAAATGTATTCTGATGGTTGACGCCGTAAACGAACCCGCGAAGAAATTCTGGCTGAATGCCGGCTGGAAAAGAAGATCAGATCTTGAAATGTTTTCACTTGATCTGACTAATGAGTAACCTGTTTCAGGATAAAAAGAAGTAATTGAAATGGAATTTGATCTATCAATTGCATCCTTCTTTATTTCTGCTGATATTTCCTGACACAGGACTTAATATTCTGAGATCGGGTTTTTGATTATTTTGTATGCAGCTCAAAATTGATTTACAGAAAGAATTCAGCTGGTCCACGGAATATGTATCTTACATTTACAAACTTCTCTTTGGTAAACTCTTACGGAAATGTATACTGGGATATTCAGCCGGTGGGATCTGGGATATTCAGCCGGTGGGATCTGGGATATTCAGCCGGTGGGATCAGGATTTACTTATGATCTTGTAATCCATTACTCGCCGGCTTTACTCGGTACAACTGTTGAATCGTCCATTCAGGTTGCTATAGAAGATCCTCTTAATAACGGTCAGGGATTTTATACTCCTTATCCGCAAGGCACCGGAACAGCACAATCTGATGTTGATTTTGTTAACCACAATATTACCGTTCGCGGTCTGACTGATATGGGCAAATTTATAATCACTGATGCAAGTGCGCCGTTACCTGTTGAATTATCTTCCTTCGTTTCAATGGTTAATGGAAATAATGTAATTTTAAATTGGGCGACTGCTTCTGAAACAAATAACTCAGGATTCGATGTTGAACGCAAAGATTTGAAAGCCGGTACACACGACGTCTGGAATAAAGTTGGTAACGTTGCAGGAAACGGAACAACCACCAACGGTCACAGCTATTCTTTCACAGAAAGAAATCTTGCATCAGGAAACTACGGCTACAGACTGAAACAAATAGATTTAAACGGAAACTTCCATTATTACAATTTAAGCAATGAAGTAAGCGTAGGAGTTCCGTCCGAATTTGAACTTTCACAAAACTATCCGAACCCGTTCAATCCGTCAACTAAGATCAGCTTCGCTCTGCCGAAAGAAGGCAAAGTCAGCTTAAAGATCTATGATATGACAGGTAAGGAAGTTATGACACTTGTAAATGAAGTTAAGACTGCAGGATATTATTCAGTAAGTTTTAACGCTTCATCATTATCAAGCGGAATGTATTTCTATACATTATCAGCTGATAATTATACTGCTACAAAGAAAATGATGCTTATTAAATAATCAGTTAAGCAGTTAAGCAGTGTGACAGTTTGACAGTTATCTGAAATAAGTTATAAAAAGAATGCCGGGAGAAGTTTTCTTCCGGCATTTTTATTTTTACAAAAAGCAATTGATCACTTAAAATTTGTAATTTAAAAATTAAAATTGATCAATCGCATCCCCAAAACGTTATTATTAAATTAATTATCAGTTCATTTCAAAAATTAGTGGGCACTACTGCAAAAATTGTTAACATGTGATAAAAAATTGTGTATACAATTTCAGTTATAATTGATAAATTAAGTCGGGTCTATAAATATTAATCTGAAAAGGAGGCCATCCAAATATTAACAAATCTGTTAACCATAATACTTTCTTAAAATCAATCTGATTTCCCCGAGGAAGACGAATCCGAAATAATTTTAAAAAAGAAAACCCGATAACATCCAGTCTTCCTTTTCATTCAAAAACAATTTATTAATTTAAAAAAACAATAATTATGAAAAAGATTTTTTCTTTTTACATTTCAGTTTTATTGGTGTGTATATTCGCATTCAATAATGCGGTTGCTCAGAATGTAGGAGTAACGGGTGCTGATCCGGTTACTAATGCTGGCAGTCCGTTTTTAAATTTAAGCACTGCATTTTCATCTATAAACGCAAGTGCGCAAACTGGCAATGTTATTGCTATAACAATAATAGGAAACACAACTGAACCTGTAGGCGGAGCCGTATTAAACCAAAGTTCAGGTTTATGGACCTCCATAAGCATTCAGCCTTCGGGAGGAGTGGCGAGAACCATAACCGGTGCAGCAACAGCTGGTTTACCTCTTATTGATTTTAACGGGGCAGATAATGTAACGATAGATGGATTGAATACAGGTGGTAATTCGCTTACTATATCGAATACTACCGTAAGTGCAACATCGATAACATCAACTATACGTTTCATTGGCGGAGCTACAAATAATACTATTACTAATTGTTCCGTACAGGGTTCTGGAACAATGTCAGTTGCCGCTAATGGTGCAGTTATATTTTTCTCAACTGACGCCAACACTGCAAATGGAAACGATAACAATACTATTTCCAATAATGATATCGGACCGGCTGGAGCCAATTTGCCGACAAAAGGTATTCTGGGTAACGGATCTACTACTACTACAGCTATCGGTAACAGCGGTATCATAATTACAAACAATGATATTCATGATTATTTTGGTGCAGCAGTAACCAGTTCGGGTATTGCCATCAATGGAGGTTGCAATAACTGGACTATTACGAATAACCGTTTCTATCAAACAGGCATACGAACCTGGACCACCGGTGCAGTTCACAGAGCTATTGACTTAAACAGTTCAGCCGCACTCAGCGGTGTACAGGGTATGACAGTAACAGGAAACATTATAGGATATGCTGCAAATACACAGACAGGCACATATACTATGACAGGATCAACAGGAAAGTTTCAGGGTATTTTTTTTAATGGAATTACTTTAGGTACTGTTTCAAATATAAACAGCAACACAATTGCCTCTGTTAGTTTAACAGGAGTTACATCAAGCGGGACGGGAGCTACAGCTACACCGTTTTCAGGAATCATTATAAACAACGGGCTTGTCAATTCAAACAGCAATATAATAGGAAGCCAAAGTGCAACGGGTTCGCTGACATTTTCCACTACGACAACAGTCGCATCAGATTTATACGGTATTTATAATTTCAGTCTTGATAACTGGACGGCAAACGGTAATAACATCGGCGGTATCTCGATTACAAATCTTGGTGCGTCTGGCACATTTATTTTTTATGGATTGAGAGCTAATACAGGTACATCCGTAACATTCTCCGGTACTTCAAACAATATAGGAGGTACGATCGCAAATTCAATACAGCTCACATCAACAGGAGCATCTTCACAAGTTATTGGAATGTTAACCTCAAACGCGATCTCAACATGGACTTCCAACACGATCCGTAATCTTACAAATAACAACGGGACAGGAACATCTACAGCAGCATCAGTAATCGGGATGTCCCTGACTTCAACATCTGTAAACCATACTTTATCACAAAATACTATTTTCAGTTTAAGTAACACACATGTTTCAGCTGCTACAACAATTTGTGGTATTCAATATACTGCGGGTTCTGGATCAAATCTTATAGAAAGAAATTTAATTCATTCATTCAGCATTGCTTCAACCAATGTATCGGCAGCTGTTATTGGAATTAATGTGAGCGGCGGTACTTCAACTTACCAGAACAATATGATAGATTTAGGAATAGATGCATCCGGTATTTCTGTGCCATCAGGTTTAATTTCAGGTATCAATGAAATTGTAGGAACAAACAATTTTTATTTTAATAGTGTCTACATTGGTGGTTCAGGAATTGGAGGAACTTCTAATTCATTTGCTTTTCAAAGTGGAGTAACTGTGAATGTTCGCAATTACAGAGACAACATATTCTATAATGCCCGTTCAAATGGTGCAGGTACCGGCAAACATTATGCTGTAAGAGTTGGCGGCACCACTCCAAATCCAACAGGTCTTACAATAAACAATAATGTTTATCTGGCTAACGGAACGGGAGCTGTATTCGGATTTTTTAACGGTGCTGATGTTGCCAGTTTAGCTGCATGGAAAACCGCAGTAGGGCAGGATGCAAACAGCTTTAACAGTGATCCGCAATTTTTACTGCCTGCAGGTACTGCAGCAACAGTAAATTTACATATTAATCCTTCTATCGCAACAGTTATAGAAGCTAATGGTTTTAATATTGGTTCAATAACAAACGATTACGATGGTCAGACAAGAGCTTCTTTGACACCGGTAGATATTGGTGCTGACGCCGGTAATTTCACCGGTATAGATTTGACGGGTCCGGTTATTACATATACACCCTTAGGTAACACTTCCAGTTTGTCGAACAGAAATTTAACTGCGAATATTACCGATGCCGGTGGTGTAGATGGCGGAACTAATGTTCCGAGAATTTACTATAAAAAATCAACCGATGCCGGCTGGGTATTTGATAATGCTCCTGGCATTTCCGGCAGCGACTATACATGGACAATAGATTATACATTAGTTGGTGGCGGAAGCGTTTCTGCTGGTGAAACAATTCAATATTATGTCGCAGCTCAGGATGTTTTTGGAAATCTCTCAACTAGTCCTTCGGGCGGAAGCGGCATCAATCCTCCGGGAACTACACCTCCGGGATCACCAAATTCGTATACTATTGTTAACCCTCCATTAGCCGGAGATTATACGGTTGGAATTACGCTTTTCAACAGAATCACGGGAAAAAATATTACTTTTGAGAGAGTAGTCAATAAAGTAATGAAGGAAGTTTATGAACCTGAAAATGATTTCGGTAAAAATAACAAGAACAGCAACACTCAAGTTGATCCTACTTCACTGCTTTATAACTCCGATGGAAGAAAAGTCATGAAAGAGGTTGAAGAAATCTCCTTTGTTCCTATGGAGAATGGTAAAGTATATACAGGACCTCTCTATGTAAAGAGATCCGAGAATTCAAATCTACCGGATGAAGCAATGGCAGGAATTTATGCAACAATAACAGCAGCTGTTGCAGATCTGAATTTACGGGGTTCAAGCGCAGCAGTTCGTTTCTTGCTGCTTGATCCTGCATACAATGCCGGTACGGGAGAAACTTTCCCGATTATAATAAATTATTCCACAGCTTCTGCAGTAAATACATTTACAATTCAGCCGGCTTCAGCAGTTACTACTGTTGTTTCAGGTAGTTCTGCCAGCGGGATACTTGTTTCTGCAAGTCCTTATGTAATATTCCAGGGTGATAATAACGGCGGAAGTGTTAACAGAGATATGACAATTAATAATACAAATAGTGCTGTAAATACTTATGTGGTCGGTTTATTCAACTTCGGCGGTACATCAGTTGCTGATCACAATACCATTCAGAACTGCAATGTAATTGGTGGATCAGGAGGACCTGCCAACGCAATATTCGGAATAATATTAAATGCAGCAGGCGGAAATTTTGATAATGTCGTAATAGATAATAATGTCATCACACAAACCAGGACAGGAATACAGTTTGCCGGCGTATCAGGATCAGTTACGGATGACGGTCAGATTACAAACAATACAATCGGAAGCACAACTGACGCTTCGAGTGTTTTTGGACAGGGCATATTGCTTTCCTTTGCAAACAATACAACAATTGAAAACAATGAAATCATGGGTGAAGTAACCGGAAATACTGTATTTCAGACAGGAAATCCTACTGCTAATATTTCAGGTATTTCCATCATTAACAGCTGCACAAATACAAAGATAAGAAAAAACAAGATCCATGACTGGTATTTTAATTCTACAACCGCCGGCTATGGAGCATTTGCAATTGCATACGGACCCGGTGTGACAACAAATACCGGAACAACGGAAATTTCGAACAATGTGATTTATAATATAAAAGGAGACGGTGATCAGGAAACTACTTCCCCGGCAAATATGGGATACTTACCGCAGGGTATATGTATTTACAATAACGGAACTGCACCGGTTCACATATATTATAATTCAATTTATATGTCAGGTGCTACACTTGGTGCATCATTCAACGGAAGCAGTGCCTGCATAGGAATTGCTAATACTGTAGGTGCAGGTTCAATTGACATAAGAAATAATGCACTTCAAAATTCCATGACCACTGCTACTACAGGTGTCGGCGAAACAATGGCAATTTGGGTAGCTGGTACAGGAAGTTTAAATACTATCTTCAGCAACATTAATTACAATGATTATTTTGTAAATGGACAATTCCCGCAGATCGGATATTTTAATACTTTTGATGTCAATCTGGCTGCATGGAAAACTGCAACAGGTCTGGACTCTTATTCATACAGCGGTAATCCGGGATTCACTTCAACTTCAAATTTACTGCCGGATGTTTCAAGTACGAATTGCTGGATACCTAACGGAAACGGAATTGCATTAGCCTCAATAAGTACGGATATAAACGGTAATGCAAGAAGCACTACAATCGCAGGCGGCGGAACGGACATCGGAGCTCATGAATTTACTCCGTCTGTAGCTCCTCCGGTAATCAGTGTTATACCAAGTGTTTCTCCTCTTGCAGTTTCTAATTTCATTCTGGGAGAAGAAACTGTAGCATCGATTGACGTAACCACGCTCGGCTCATTAACCGGCGTTGATCTGCAATACTATTCGGGAACAGTTCCTCCGGGACTTCCGGGATCACCACCTGTTACTGACGGGTACGGAAATGTTTACTGGGATATTCAGCCGGTAGGATCAGGATTTACTTATGATCTTGTAATTCATTACTCGCCTGCTTTACTCGGTACAACTGTAGAATCGTCCATACAGGTTGCTATAGAAGATCCTCCGAATAACGGTCAGGGATTCTATACTCCTTATCCGCAAGGTACAGGAATTGCCGAATCCGATGTTGATTTGGTTAACCATAATATTAAGGTTCGCGGTCTGACTCAAATGGGCAGATTTATTATTACAGATGCAAGCGCTCCTTTACCGGTCGAACTTGCTTCATTTACATCTTTGATCAGCGGAAACAATGTAAGCCTGAACTGGTCAACAGTTTCAGAAAAAAACAACTCCGGTTTCGATATAGAAAGATCTTCTGTTAACGGTATCTGGACTAAGGTTGGTAATGTTGCAGGAAACGGAACAACAACCACCGGTCACAGCTATTCTTTCACAGAAAGAAATCTTGCATCAGGAAACTACAGCTACAGACTGAAACAAATAGATTTCAACGGCAACTTCGAATATTTCAATTTAAGCAACGAAGTAATTATCGGAGTTCCAACCAATTTCGAACTTTCACAAAACTATCCGAACCCGTTCAATCCTTCAACAAAGATCAGCTTTGGTTTGCCAAACGACGGCAAAGTAAGCTTAAAGATCTATGATATGACAGGTAAGGAAGTTATGACACTTGTAAATGAAGTTAAGACTGCAGGATTTTATTCGGTCAGCTTTAACGCTTCATCATTATCAAGCGGAATTTATTTCTACACTTTGTCAGCAGATAATTTTACTGCTACAAAGAAAATGATGCTCATCAAATAATTAATAATTAGTAATTAATAATTAATAATTGTAAAAAGAATGCCGGGAGAAGTTTTCTTCCGGCATTTTTTATTAGTGAATAAACAATTGAACATTGAACATTTGAAATTGATAATTGAATGAATGCCGGGAGAAGTTTTCTTCCGGCATTTTTTTATACAAAAGTATTTGGTGACTGATTAATGTTAAACGGATAATTAATAAACAAACTAAAATAAATTTTTTTTTTGAGTAAAAAATGCTAACTTCTTTTAATCATATTAAAAAACTCTAAATCGGAAAGGAGATAACTATCATTTTTATTCATTTAAGTTTAATACAGATTTAAAGGGAGACAAATCTTGAGAGCTTATTCTGAAGTTACATATCTGACATATACCAACTCCCGCAAAATTTTAATTTTATTTTAAAACAAACAAACCCAAAAACATGAAAAAACTATTTTCATTCTTTACAGCGGCATTGTTTTTATGCATCAGTATAAATTCTTATGCACAAGTAGCATCATACACATTCAGTCAATCAGCGGGTACTTATGTGCCTATAACCGGCGGAACAATTGTTGCAACGGCAACAGGTTCATCGGGAGCTGCTTCACTTGATGACATTGTCTATAATCTTCCGAACGGTACGATCCCGTTCACTTTTACTTATGACGGAGTCGGATACACAGGATTAAACATAAGTACAAATGGATTCATCACTTTAGGAGCAACTGCTCCAGGTGCAACTGATTATAGTCCGATTTCAGGTACAGGTACTTTTGCAGGATCTTTAGCGCCATTTGGCGGTGATAATAACGCGCTTTTCAATATTCTCGGAAATACCGGAGAGATTCGTTATCAAACAGTAGGATCGGAATTTGTTATACAGTATTCTAATTTCAGACCTTTCTCTACTTCTACCTCTACAACATTATTCTGGAGATGGAATTTTCAGATCAGATTGAATTCTAACGGATCAATCAAATATGTATATGATGCGAATTTTGTAGGCGCACCAACATCAGGTTCACGTCAGGTGGGAGTAAGAGGACCTAATAATACTTTTGCAACAAATGTAAAAAACAGATTAATTACAACAGGAACGCATACCTGGGCAACTTCAGCTAATGGAACAACAAATGGATCAACATGCGCTTTTACAACAGCTAATATTCCCGTTTCAGGCCAGACCTATACATTTACTCCGCCGTTACCTCCGTCAGCAAATGATGTCGGCGTATCGGCAGCAGCTTTCGGAACCTCAAACATACAGATTATTTCTGTCGGAAAAGGTTATGATGTTAAAGCAACAGTTAAAAATTTCGGTACAGCCACGCAAAATGTTATTCCTGTTTACTATGATGTAAACGGCGGAGCAGCAGTTGGTCCGGTAAATACAGTCGGTCCTATTGCTACGAATGGAACAGAAGTAGTGTCTTTCACAGGAGGAAATGCATTCGTTCCTGCAGTTGCAGGAAATAACACTATCAGAATATGGACTTTACTCGCATCTGAGGAGCATCCTGTAGCAAATGACACTTTGACAGTCGTTGTTAATGCTCAGCAAAAGATCTCATCATTCCCGCATCTGCAGACTTTCGGTAATCCTGTAAACTGGACTATTGTTAATGAGAATGTAGTAGGAACTACTGCAATCTGGGGTCTGGGAATTTGTGTGAATGCGGGAGGTGTAGTAAACGATACAGCAATAACAGCAAATTTCTATAATGCAAGTACATTAAGAAGAGAAATGCTCAGATCTCCTGAGATGGATTTTACGGGGCTTTCAAATCCTGTTCTTGATTTTTATGTAGCTTACAGATCCTATACAGGAAGTGAACTGGATCGTGTAGAAGTTCTGGTATCAACAGACGGCGGAGTAACCTTCAACCCTGCAACAACGCCATATAATAAAACCAGGAACACAACTCCTTCACTTTCAACTTTGCCTAATAATGCTACAGCATTTTTCCCTTCAGCAGCAACACAATGGAGACATGAAACAGTAAGTCTTGCAAATGTAGCAAATACAGCAAATGTGGTAATCGGATTCAGAGGAACAAGTGCTTTCGGAAACAGGGGGTGGATCGATAATTTTATTGTATCAAATGTTGACGGATTCTGTACATCAACTGTAACAGGTCCGGGTTCATATTCCTGTAATCCGCTTGTTAACCTTAATTTCACAGCAACTCCTGCTCCTCACTTTGGCGGAGAAGCTGACAATTCAGGTATAAGTACAAAAAATATCACCAAAAGCGAAAACACAATCGGTTCTATTCCTTCTGCTTCAGGAGATATAAAAGTAATTTCATCAAATTTACAAAACGACAATCCAAACGGAGGAACTGCTTTTGTTTCACAATACACAGGCAATGATCCTGGACAAACTGTAAATACAAATACAACTGCCACAACACAGTTAGGAAATATATTTACGCCTGGATTTGTATATCATGACTATTGGTTCACGGCAACATATGACGGAAATGATTCTTCAGGTTATGCAACTTACAATATTAGCATTGATCTTGACGGACTGGTATTTACAGATCCGACAGACCTTTATATTGTAAAAAGAAGCGATAAAACAGAAGCATGGACATGTTTGAATACAACTTATTCAGGCAACGTTCTCACAGCAAGCGGCCTTACCGATTTCTCCGATTTTGCAATTGCGGGGAATGGTGCATTGCCTATTGAATTATCTTCTTTCACTTCAGCTATCAGCGGAAGAGATGTAACGCTTAACTGGTCAACAGTTTCAGAAAGTAACAACTCCGGTTTCGATATAGAAAGATCTTCTGTTAACGGAAGCTGGTCAAAGGTTGGGAATGTTACCGGTAACGGAACAACAACAAGCGGTCACAGCTATTCTTTCACAGAAAGAAATCTTGCATCAGGAAACTACAGCTACAGACTGAAACAAATAGATTTCAACGGTAACTTCGAATATTTCAATTTAAGCAACGAAGTAATTATAGGAGTTCCGACCAATTTCGAACTTTCACAAAAC
>JAFDZQ010000091.1:22830-24018 GCA_018266895.1 Bacteroidota bacterium | reverse complement strand
CAGATCGTTTGCACTCAGTTAGATTGGTAATCTAAAAATTTGATTTACATTCTGGATTCCCGCATTGGCGGTAATGACATTTAGGTACTCATGCCTTTTTAGACAGCCCGAGAACAAATCCGAAATTTTTGATTAATTTTATATTAAACGTTTTGGACGGATGTGAAAATTATAAAATTAAATCCGTTCTGAAAAGTTTTTCCGGAATACAAGTCCGTTAAAGAGGTTTAAAGCCATCAACATATAAAGTCCCGTCTCTTCTTTCCTCCGAGTCCAGTTCGCAGCTGAAATCCCTTCTTGTAATATTAACAAAACCATTTTCTTCTAATAATTTTAACATGGTTTCGAAATCATACGCAAATTTGTGTTCATCGCCCTGTCTGAACACGAAATTCACGACATTCATCGGAGAAGCCCAGACCCATTCCGGAAACCACCTGAGATTTTCATCATTCGACCACTTTTGAATTAAACCCTGAAGCTCACCGTTTGCATACTGCTTAAGCGTTATTTCAGCATCCGGTACGCCAAGACTAAATTTACCTCCCGGCTCTAAAATTCTGCGGGATTCTTTAAGCAGATGAACTATCTCAACAGGATATTCAAGATGTTCAATTACATGTTCACTGTATATCACTGATACACTGTCATTGCGGAAAGGCAATGCTTCTCTAATGTCCAAATGTAAATTATTATCCCCCCAGATATCAATGTTAATCCAGCCGGGTTTAAACTTTGGTCCGCAGCCAAGTTGTATTTTAAGATGATTTTGATTTTTTAAAAGCCGGACTTTTTCTAAAGACTCTTTATGCAGATCCTGAATTATAAGTTCGTTCTGAAGATTCTTTATGGCTGTTTTAACACCTTTGGAATTTGATTCAATCTGAGACAGGATTTTCAGAGATTCATTCATCTATTAACTGTATTTTAATTCGGAGTTAAATAAATTTCGGTGTATAAATTTAATTTCTATTCTGATAATAAGTTAAATTTTTCTTAAGAGAGAATCAAATATCAAAATGAGCTTTGTTTATTCGGCAATGAATATTTCTGTTTTGACTACAGTTCCTGTTTATAAAACAAATATATCACATCCGTCCAAAACGTTTAATATAAATTAATCAAAAATTTCAGATTTGTTCTTTCTTTTGATCGATCAAAAGAAAGAACCAAAGAAAAATCGCCCGC
>JAFDZQ010000091.1:11980-22674 GCA_018266895.1 Bacteroidota bacterium | reverse complement strand
TCAAAAATATTTTGGACGGCAATACAAATATATCGTAAGAAAGCTTTTCAATTGCTTTGAATCTCTTGGCTATAAACCGTATTTTAATGAAAAATTAAAAATCAGAAGGGAAACAAATGTCTAAAAAAATATCTATAACATTAATAGCTGTTATAATCGGAGTTTTCGTTGCATTAATGCAGGGATGCGGAAAAAAAGATGAACCTGTGAATGATAAATCAAAAGACAGCGGCAGCACTGGAAATGTAAATGCTGATCTTGTTAAAAAAGACGATAAAGGAACAAAGGTTACGCTGGCTTTGAAACCCAAAAAGGGCGATATTCTTAAATACAAAATGAATGCAAAGACCACATCGAAAGAAAAAAGCCCTATGACTGGTGATAAGGAAATGTCGTCTTCGCAGGATATCAATTATTATTATACCGAAGAAGTGAACGACGTAAATTCTTCCGGAATAATTACATACAAAATTAAATTTGACAGCATAAATGTTCTGTCTTCAGTATCAACTTCTGATTCTTCAGTTAGCATGATATATAATTCCAATATAAAGGATTCCGTTTACGCCAAACCTGACTTCATACAGTACAACTCAATAATGAATGAAGAATTTTACGCAAGAGTATCTCCGAACGGAGAGATAACTGAAACTTACGGGCTGGAAAAAGTTTATGAGAATATGTTCAAATCACTCGGCGACACTCTTTCGGCGGATCAGAAAGAATCTTTGAAAGAATCATTCGGAAAGGATGCAATAAAAGCCGTGTTGCAGCAGCAGTTTCAGATGTTCCCTGAAAAAGAAGTATATCAGGATTCGTCATGGACAAGATCATACGAAACTCAGATACTGATATTCCCGGTCAGAAATATTTTAAGCTACAGATTAAAGGACATCAAAGAAGAAAATAAGCAGACTCTTCTGATCATAGACGCGGATCTTTCGGTTGATTTTATTCAGAAAGAACTTAAGGAAAAACAGATGTCATACAAAGTGGAAGACGTAAAAACCGGTGGCAAGGGTAACATTGTTTTTAATCTTTCGAAAGGATGTACTGCATTGAAGGAAACGACCACATCCATTGATCTCGGAATGAAAATATCAGCCGGCGGACAGTCAGTAAAAACCACTCAGAATGTTCTGACGGAATTAAAAGTTGAGCTTCTTAGTAAATAATATTATTCCTGAAGCTCTGAAGTTAAAATTAAATTTTATAAATATTTACCGGAAAATGAAAAATCTGAAAATAATAAATCACCCTTTAGTAGAGCATTATCTGTCCATAATGAGAGATAAAAATACCGGACAGACTGAGTTTAAGAATTCGCTTGACAAGGTCTCTTATTTTCTCGCAGCGGAAGCATATTCTTCAGCCGGCCTTGAAAATAAAGCTGTAAATACTCCTTTTAAAAAAATCAACGGAAAAAAGATTAAGGATAAAATTATAATTCTTCCCATACTCAGGGCTGGTCTCGGGCTTACTCAGGGTTTTATAGACCTTTATCCTGAAGCAATCACGAGTCACATAGGGATTTACAGAGATGAGGAATCATTAAAACCTGTAAAGTATTATTTCAGATTTCCGAAATTCAAAGATAAAAGCGATCTGAATGTCATCATTCTTGATCCAATGATTGCCACCGGAGGAAGTGTTATATTTACGATTGAATATCTTCTTAACATGGGAATAAGAAAAATCCGCGTTGCTTCCCTGCTCTGCGCTCCTGAGGGGATCGACGCCATAAACAACAGGTTTAATAAGAGCGAAAAGAGATTCATCGAGATAATTACCTGTGCGCTTGATGAGCGGCTTAATGAAAAAGGATATATAGTTCCGGGTCTGGGTGATGCCGGTGACAGGATGTTTGGGACATAAGTAAGGACAATTTGTAATTAGTAATTTGTAATTAGTAATTAAAAATGACAATGAAATTTTGACTGTTGACTCATTGACAACTGACCGCTGCCGGAGATGGAATATAAAATTGAAACTGAAAGATCATGTTCAATACATTTTACAAAAAGAAATTAGACGAGCTTTTATATTACAGCCACAGGAATCTGCCTGTCACTCCGGCTAATGACAAACTTATAACCAATGCGTTCAGGCTGGCTTATGAAGCGCATAAAAACGACAAGCGCGCTTCAGGTGAACCTTTCTTTTCTCATCCTTATGATGTCGCTTTAATTCTTGCAAAGGAAATTCCTCTTGATGCGGTATCAATTGCCTCCGCACTGCTGCATGATGTAGTCGAAGATACAAAATTCACTCTTAACGATATAAGAGCTGAATTCGGAGATGAAGTCGCAGATATTGTAAACGGAGTAACTAAGATCGAAGGAATGTTTGAGAATTATGAGATGAAGCAGGTGGAATCATACAAGAAAATGCTTCTTTCAATGACTTCTGATATAAGGGTTATCCTTATAAAGTTCGCTGACCGTCTTCATAATTTGCGGACACTTGAATTCCTTTCCACTTCCAAGCAGCTCCGTCTCGCGCAGGAGACACTTGAAATCTATGCACCTCTTGCTCACAGATTCGGTCTTTCTTCAGTAAAAACCGAGCTTGAAGACCTTTCTTTCAAATATCTTGACAGAAAAGCCTATGATGATATAGCCAAGAAATTAAAGGAGAAAAAAAGGGAAAGGGAAAAATTCATCAAGAGGTTCATTGAACCAATTAAAGAAAAGCTTACGGCTGAAGGATATAAATTCGAAATAAGCGGCAGAGCCAAACATCTGCACAGCATTTACAAAAAGATTATAATCAGGAACAAGACATTTGACGAGCTGTATGATCTTTTTGCGGTTAGAATTATTATCGACACAAAAAACAAGAACGACTGTTTTTCTGTTTACGGTATATGTTCGGAAATTTACATTCCCGTTCCTGAAAGATTCAAGGATTACATATCGCTTCCGAAACAAAATAACTATCAGTCAATTCATACTACACTTGTCAGCAAAGAAGGAAGGATGGTGGAATTGCAGATCCGCACAAAGGAGATGCATGAAATAGCCGAGAAGGGAATTGCAGCTCACTGGAAGTACAAGGAAAACACTTCGTTTCACGATGCTAATCTTGAAACATGGATGAGAAGGATCAGGGAATCAATGGAACTGTCTTCCAAAGACGAAACATCTACGCAGGTACTGGAAAGTTTCAAACTTAATCTGTATCAGAATGAAATATACTGCTTCACTCCCAAAGGAGATCTTAAAATAATTCCTGCCGGATCGACAGCAATAGATTTTGCATTTGAAATTCATACCGAGATCGGACTCAGATGCATAGGAGCGAAGGTCAACGGAAAAATTGTCAATCTCGATTCACCTCTTAAAAGCGGAGATCAGATTGAGATACTCACTTCCAAAAATCAGACTCCCAAATTAGACTGGGAAAAATTTGTCGTTACTCATAAAGCAAAATCCGATATAAGGAAATATTTCAATACTGAAAGACGAAGACTTATTCAGAACGGAAAGGAAATATGGGAAAGGAAAATCAAGAAACATAAAATACACATAAATGATGAAGGGCTGTCAAGAGTAGTTCATAAACTTAAATACAAGGACACGGGACAGTTCTATTTCAGCATTTCTCAGGACGAACACAAAGCAAATGAAGTTATCAGCATTCTTTCGGATAAAACCAGACTGCAGACACTGGAGCAGAAACAGATTCCTGGTGAAGATGCCAGACAGAATGAAAGCATCTCTGAAAATTTTGACAAATTCGTAAAAGATGCCAGATCTTCAAGGAACGGAATTATTCTGAATAACGGTACATCTCAAAGCATCAACGGGCTGAAGTATGATTTCGCAAAATGCTGTAACCCGATTCCGGGAGATGAAGTTATAGGTTTTATCAGCTATGAAAAAGGCATCCGGATCCACAGAAAGACCTGTAAAAATATTCTGAATTTATTTTTAAAGGAACCGGAACGCATTATACCGATAAACTGGAATGAAACAGGCGGCGGTAATTTTACCGGAGGCATTAAAATTATCGGAGAAGACAAGCCGGGCATACTTAATAAAATCACTAAAGCTATTTCAAAAAATTTTAATTTAAATATACAGAGTGTTGTAATTAAAACAAGAAATTCGATGTTTGAAGGAACTCTCATATTAAACATACAGAATTTAAAACAACTAAATCAAATAATTGAAAAAATAAACAGCCAGGAAGGAGTATTCAGCGTTGAAAGATTTGAACAGTAAAATAATTTATTTGTTTCCTTTGATTTTCATTGCATTAATTGCATTCAGTAATGGTAATTTCCGGGACAGTAATGTAGGCAGTGAAAATGATTCTCTGATAATGCCCGGAGAAAGACATTTTAAAAATTTAAAACAGCTTACTTTCGGCGGAGAAAATGCAGAATGTTATTTTTCTCCGGACGGAACGAAGTTTACATTTCAGACAACAAGAAACGGAATAAAGTGCGATCAGATTTATACAATGAAAATTGACGGATCGGATCAAAAGCTTGCAAGTACGGGAAAAGGCAGGACCACCTGCGCTTATTATCTGCCTGATAACAAGACTATTCTGTATGCATCAACTCATCTTGCGGGCGATGATTGCCCTCCTTCTCCTGATTTTTCTAAAGGTTATGTATGGGCATTGTACGATTCTTATGATATTTTTACAAGCAATGAAGACGGGACTGACATTAAACAGCTTACGGCAGAAAAAGGATATGACGCAGAAGCAACTGTATCGCCTGTCGGAGACAGAATTGTTTTTACTTCCACCCGTAACGGTGACATAGATATTTACTCAATGAATACAGACGGAAGCGATGTGAAACAGCTTACATTCGAGACCGGTTATGACGGCGGTCCGTTTTATTCTTATGATGGTACCAAAATAATATACAGAAGAACCAGTTTTGCAGATGACAATGAAGTGGAAAATTACAAACAGCTTCTTTCCGAAGGTCTTATCAGACCGTCAAAGCTTGAAATATGGATCATGAATTCTGACGGAAGCGGGAAAAAGCAGGTGACTAATAACTCATCTGCCAACTTTGCTCCGTACTTCTTTCCGGACGGAAATAAAATTCTGTTCTGCTCGAATATTGACGGACAGAAAACCAGGAATTTTGATATTTACAAGATAAACACTGACGGAACAGGGCTTGAAAGAATTACTTTGTACGAAGAGTTTGACGGTTTTCCTATGTTTTCGCCGGATGGAAAGAAACTTGTTTTCTGTTCGAACAGAAACGGAAGCGTTAAGGGTGAGACTAATATCTTTATCTGCGACTGGGTGGATTAAACTTCTTCACATGTAACAACAGCGCAGGCATATTCTGCTGTATGTGAAATGCTTATCCTGAATTTGTATTTTGAATATTCGTTTTCAGCGAGATGAACGATATAAGGCTTTCCCTTTTCATCGTTTAATATTTCAATATTTTTCCAGCTGAAATTTTTTCCTATGCCTGTGCCGATGGCTTTTGAGTATGCTTCTTTGGAAGCAAACCTTCCGGCAAAGTGAAGTTCGGGCTTTGAGAACTTTTTGCAGTAATTGATTTCGTTTTCTGTCAGGATCCTTGTAAAAAATCTTTCGCCGTAATCGTCCATAAGTTTCCGTATTCTTCTGACTTCTATTATGTCAATGCCGATGCCTTTAATCAAATTCAGTTTTTGATTTTGTTTTCTTTTTTTACAATATCAACAATTTCAGAAACAGAGTTGATGTCATAATCAGATTCAGGATTTACCGTATTGAAAGTATCCCCGTATCTTGCAAACACAGTTTTCATTCCCACTGATTTTGCGCCTACCATATCGCGTTCAGCCCAGTCGCCTATCATAAGACATTCATCTGCCCTCAGATCAAGTTCTTTCAGAGCCATATTAAACGGAACTGGCGAAGGTTTTCTTTCACGCGTTTCGTCATAAGTAATCACGACGTCAAAAAAATGCTGAAAATTTATGTAAGATAATCTCAGCCATGCTTCTTTTGAAGGCGCATCTGACACCACAGCAAGCTTCAGTCCCATTTTCATCAGTTCAATCAGCGTAGGAAGCACAAGAGGATACGGCTTTAATGCAGCTTCTCTTGCTTTTCTGTATGAAACAATTCCCGCTGACATAACTTTATAATCAACCCTTCCGAGAATTTCCTTAAGCATCCTGTCAAAAACCTGCTGGTATTCAATTCCTTCAGCATCATAAATACTGTTGATCATTTCTTTTGCTTTTTCATAAGATACATTCAGACCGGCGTCAATCATAGCGTAAATCGCAGCGTCGACAGCGGCTCTTTTAAGAAGCATAAAATCCACAAGAGTATTATCTAGATCAAAAATTATTGCTTTTATCAAAATGTGTTGTTAAAGTTTAATATTAATTTTACTGTTACTTTGTTCCGCCGAGACAGTTCATGCTGACTTCATGTCACTGTCGTTTCTGCAGTTCCTGCATAAGCCGAAGAACTCGAGCGAATGAGATATCTCGCTGTAACCTTTTTTTTTCAGCAGGTTTTCCAGTTCGTCCAGCATACAGGTTTCCACATTCTCTACATTCCTGCATTTCCTGCAGACAATATGATGATGATGATGTCTGTCATAAATCAGTTCATATCTTTTAAACTCATCTTTAAAATCAATTTCATTAACGATCCTGAGTCCGGCAAAAAGATTGATAGTTCTGTAAACAGTTGCCAGATCTGTTTTTTTATTTTTAAGTTTTCCGTGAATCTCGGAAATAGTAAGCGGATTGTGATTTGATTTCAGTATTGAGAGAATATCAAGTCTCGGCTCAGTGATCCTCTGTGAAAGACTGCTGAGTATGAGTTTGAATTCTTCCAGAGTGAATTCTTTATCGGAAATACTTTTTGTATTATTTTTTTGAGCCGTCATAAGAATAAAATCCCCTGTTGGTTTTTCTTCCCGTAATATTTGCATCTACCATTTTTTTCTGAATGAAACTCGGTCTGTATTTAGGGTCATTGAAAAAAGATTCATATACTGATTTTGTAACTGAAAAATTAATGTCGATCCCGATCAGATCCATCAGTTCAAAAGGTCCCATTGGAAATCCCCCGCAGCTTTTCATTACTTTGTCAATTGTAGTATGTCCGGAAGTTCCTTCGCTTAATATCTTCAGTGACTCTCCGTAAAAAGGACGGGCTATCCTGTTCACAATGAATGCAGGCGTATCTTTGGCGATCACAGGAACCTTAGCCATTTTTATGGAAAGTTCGGAAGTGGTTTTAACCGTTTCCTCTGAAGTAAAATCTCCTTTTATGATTTCCGTAAGTTTCATTATGTTGGCAGGATTGAAGAAATGCATTCCGACGACTCTTTCAGGATTATTTTTTACGAATACGGAAATCCGTGTAACAGAAAGAGAAGATGTATTGGTGGAAAGTATAGTTTCATGACCGCAGATCCTGTCCAGCTTTTCGAAGATTTCTTTTTTTAGGGATATATCTTCCGGAGCAGCTTCTATGATGAATTCGCATTCTGAAACGTCATTCATTTCAGAAGTGTATTTTAAATTACTTATTGCCGCTGACTTTATTTCTTCAGTCAGTTTTTTCTTTTCAACTGATTTTGAAAGATCTTTTAAAACTGCATTCTCCGCTTTTTTGATCACCTCATCGTTAATATCATATACAATCGTCTTAAATCCGCTTACTGAACAAGATATGGCAATTCCCCTTCCCATAGTGCCTGAGCCGATTATGCCGATTGTTTTTATTTCATTTATTTTCATGATCAAATATAAAATTTTATAACGATTAATAATACAAATTTAGCTTTGCCGTATGTTTCTGTAATCCCTGAGCTTCAAAAAATCACTTACAAGAAAGAATGATCCTGTAACGACAAGAATGTCATTTTTAGAACGCACGGTTTTATAAAATTCATTTGCTTCCTTAACATTTTTCTTAATAACGTAACCGGAATCTTTGTGAGGAACTGAATCAAGCAAATCCTTAGGATCCGCAGATCTTTTGTATTTGGGTTTTGTGAAGATTATATATTTTGCATTGAGTCTGAAAAGCTCGTTAACACTCTCCCTGTATTGTTTGTCATTCATCATCCCGAAAATAATTATCAGGTTCCGGTACTTAAAGCTTTTCAGGTTCTCTGAAATGTTTTCAATACCCTGAAGATTATGCGAAACATCTATCACTATTTTGGGATTTTCCGAGATAAGTTCAAATCTTCCGTAAAATTTCGAATTCGCTTTTAAATTTTTATAACCGGCTCTGATTTCTTTTTCTCTGAAAACTATATTTTCCTTTTCACTCAGAGTGTCTAAAATAGTCAGGCAGGTGCTGATGTTATGCATCTGATATCTGCCCGCAACCGGAATGAAAAGGTTTTTATAATTTCTTGTCTTGCTTTTAATGTCAAATGCAAATCCTGTTTCAGATGATTTTATAATGCTGACTTTATAATGCTCTTCGGAAAACTTTATCACTGAATTCATATCCCTGGAATACTTCGTGAATATTTTTCTTGATACAGTATTTACATTTCCGATCACTACAGGAATATTTTTTTTAATTATGCCTGCCTTTTCTCCTGATATCTTCTTAATGCTTTTTCCGAGAAATTCCGTATGGTCAATTGCAATTGTTGTAATTGCCGAGACTACAGGCAGGAGAACATTGGTAGCATCAAGCCTGCCCCCGAGACCGGTTTCCACAACTGCATAATCTGTTTTTTTAAAGCTGAAATACTCAAATGCCATTGCAGTCGTAATTTCAAAAAAACTCGGACCGGTTTTAATTATTTCAGGATACATTCTGTTAACAAAATCCACAATGAATTTTTTCGAAATAAATTTCCCGTTAACATGGATCCTTTCCCTGAAATCCAGAATGTGAGGAGAAGTGTAGAGTCCTGTGATGAATCCTTTTTCCATCAGAACCGAACTGACTGCGCCTGACACAGAACCTTTTCCGTTTGTTCCTGCTATGTGAATGGATTTAAAATTTTTTTCGGGATTGCCGAGAAATTTGAGAAGAGAAGAAATATTCTTAAGATTATATTTTATGCCTGCCCGTTCAAGACCGAACAGAAATTTAATGCACTGATTATAATTCTTAAATTTTCCCAAAGACGGATTCTCGGCAGGTATTATATTTTTAAAATTTATTCATTAGACTAATCATTTCAAGCAAAGATTCCGCAGCTTCATAGCCCTTGTTGTTTTCTGCATTTGGCGGCATACCGCTTCTCTCAAATGCCTGCAGCGGAGTGTAACAGGTCAGCACGCAAAACCCGACCGGTATTTCATATTCGGCTGATATACTTCCGATATTCTGAGTAACAGTAGTGCTAATAAATTCAAAATGCGCAGTCCCGCCTTTAATAACGCATCCTATGGTAAGAATTCCGTCAAATCTCTTTTTTTCAGAATTCAGTCTGCATAGCTTTTTAAGCAGAGGCGGTATTTCAAAAGCGCCCGGTACATAAAAAACTTCAATAAAGCTTTCATCAATTCCGTTAATTTTAAGAGCATCTAAAGCTCCTGCCAGAAGATTTTCTGTGACAGGAGTATTAAACCTGCTTATAATTATGCCAATTCGGGAACTTATTTTGCTTTTATCGCCGGTTAAGATTTTCAAATTAAAAATTTAAATTAAATAAACAGTCTTCTTTTCATATTGATTATTTCATTAACTGATACATAATAATTTCCGAAATTTTTCCGGTCATTTTTCATTCCGCCGTGAAAATCAGATCCGCCGCTTGTTAACAGAAAATTTTCTGCGGCTACATTGCCAAAATAGTTTACATCATCTTTTGAATGCGACGGATGGACAATTTCGATCCCGTCAATCCCCTGATTAATGATTTCGGAAAGCACATTATCCCTTACATTCTTTGAAGGGTGAGCAACAAATGAAAGCCCGCCAACTTCAGAAATTAATCTTATTACTTCCTCGGATGACGGATTCGGTTTTTTAATGAACGCGGGTTTTCCGTCGCCAATATATTTTATAAAAGCTTCATAATAAGAATTAACAAATCCTTCTTTACTCAACTCCATCGCTATATGCGGCCGTCCGATCGAAGTATCAGAACCTGTCTTTCCGATTATTGTCTGAAACTGAATATTACTGCCGAGATCATTAAGTTTTTGTACAATTTTTTCATTACGCCGGATTCTGTTTTCCCTGAGTGAAACAAGAAAATCCAGAAATTTTTTGTTTCTGTAATCTATAAAATATCCGAGAATGTGTATTTCCTGTCCGTTGTGATCAGCGCTTAATTCCACTCCCGGGATAACCTGAATGCCTTTCGAACTTCCGTAACTGATTGCTTCACTGACAGCATTTACATTGTCATGATCTGTAATACTGATAATCGTTAATCCTGATTGTGCTGACATATCAATCAGCTGGTGGGGAGTAAAGATCCCGTCAGAATAATTTGTGTGAATATGTAGATCCGCTTTAACCAAAATCCTTTAATTTGAAATAAAATATATCTTGGGAAAAGTAAATTTTTAGATTTAGTTTAGAAAGTCATTTAAGTTAAATAATGACTTTTTATTACCGCATCAGTCCAAAACGTTTAATTTAAAATTAATTAAGAATTTCAAATTTGTTCTGGGGCTGTCCAAAAAGTATAGATGGAGTTAAATTGAAAATATAAAAAGTTGATACACATTCTGGATTCCCGCATTCGCGGGAATGACATTTAGGTAATA
>JAFDZQ010000091.1:0-11968 GCA_018266895.1 Bacteroidota bacterium | reverse complement strand
CCCGCCCGCCTAGCCCGCCTTCGGCGAGGCATACCGGCGAGGCTGAATGGTGATAAATTTGAAATAAAGGTTTTTTTCATTTCAAAATTGTTTTGGACAGCATTGGAAAAACTTCATAAAGTTACTTTGAATAACATTTTAAAACTTATCTGAATTAAGTATATTATCAAAATTTATCTCTATTTGAAAATAATTTTAATCACGGGAGGTCCGTCGGCTGAACGCGAAGTTTCAATAGCAAGCAGTAAGAGTATATTAAATGCGTTAAGAAGCTCAGGACAACACACCGTCAGGGTTATAGACCCGATAAACGGAAGCAGGGATATACCCGAATCGGAAATTTTCGGAGATACATTGAGTAAAAATTCTCCTTCTTTGCAAAAACTGGAGGAAATTCATAAAACTTCAAGCAGAAACATTCTTAAATGCATTGATTCAGGTTTTTTTGACGATGCGGATCTTGCTTTTCTCGGTGTTCACGGAAAATTCGGAGAGGACGGCAGGATACAGACGCTTCTTGAATTAAGGAATATACCTTATACCGGTTCCGGCGTTTTTGCTTCAGCACTTGCAATGGATAAAGACATATCTAAAATCATACTTGAATCAAACGGCATAAAGACTCCTGAATGGATTTCGGTAACAAGGGGTTCATATCATGGTGCGGAAGTTTTGAATGAACAGATACACGGGATTACAGGTTATCCCTGTGTAGTAAAACCTAATGATGAAGGAAGCACTGTGGGGTTGACGATAGTTTACCCTGATTTGGAAGACAGGAAACTACCGGAAGCAATAGACCTGGCATTTAAATATTCAGATAAAGTTTTGATCGAAAAATATATAAAGGGAAGAGAACTTACTGTTCCGGTGATCGGAGACGAAGCTTTTCCTGTCATTGAAATAAGACCTAAGGACGGATTTTATGATTATGAGCATAAATACACAAAGGGAATGACAGAATACTTCTGTCCCGCTGAAATTCCTGCTGAAATTGAAATGAAAGCAAAAGAAGATGCATTAAAAGCTCATAAAGCGCTTGGGTGCTCTGTATATTCAAGAATAGATTTTATACTTGATGAAAATAATAATCTTTACTGTCTCGAAGTAAACACTTTGCCGGGGATGACCGATACTTCGCTGGTTCCTAAATCTGCAGTTGCCAATGGAATGAACTTCAATCAGCTAATTGACAGGATCATAGAACTTTCTTTACAAAAATAATTAAGTTATATGGGATCAACAGAAAAGAATCATGGTCTTTTTACAGTCGTTGCTAAATTTTTAAAGTACAATATGAAAACTGTGCTTGTATTAATTTTCTTCGCCGGCCTTTTATCTTTTGCTGTTTTCGGGAACAAAGGTCTTCTGCAGAGACTGAAGCTTGAATCCGAAAAAAAAGATCTTGAAACACAGCTTGAGAATGAAATTAAAAAAACAAAAGAGCTGAAGACTGAAATTGAAGAATTAAAATCTTCCGATATCAAACTTGAAAAAGTAGCAAGAGAAAAATACGGCATGACAAAGGAAGGCGAGAAAATTTACAAAATAATTATTGATACTACAAAATGACTAAAAACATAGTTTCAACACTTGAATCCCTGCTGAAAATCAATTCCCCTACAGGATATACAATTGATATTATTAATTACATTGAAGATCTTTTCAGATCTGAAGAGAAACTATTTATAAAAAAGACAAACAAGGGATCACTTTCAGTATCTTTTTCCGAAAGACCCGAACTGATGATTTCCGGTCACATTGATACATTAGGTGCAATGGTGAAGGAAATCAACCCTGACGGAACTATCGGAATAACGCAGCTCGGATCATATCCGCTTACTTCCTTTGAAGGTGAATATGTAACTGTCAGAAATTCACGGGGAAAATTGTTAAGAGGCACTCTGCTGCTGAATAATCCTGCCGATCATGTAAACAAAAATGTAAGGACTGAAAAAAGAAATCCGGAAACTATGTCTGTCAGACTTGATGAATTGCATACCGACAAAAAGGATTTTTTCGGGATCAATCCGGGTGATTTTATTTTTTATGATACCCGTTTTGAATATACTGAAAGCGGGTTCATAAAGTCCAGATTTCTGGATGATAAAGCCTGCGTTGCCGTAATGATCGAACTTATTAAAGATCTGAACAGTAGTAAAAACAAAAATATTAACGCGGGATTTTATTTTTCAAATTATGAAGAAGTGGGTCACGGATCGTGCGTTGGAATTCCGGATTCAGCGAAGGAACTGCTTGTGCTGGACATGGCGGTTATCGGTGAAGGATGCACCGGAAAGGAAGATGCGGTTTCAATCTGCGCAAAAGATTCCACTGGACCTTATGATTTTACAGTAACGAATAAACTGAGAGAACTTGCATTAAAGAAAAAAATTAATTTTGAAATGGATATTTACCCGCATTACGGTTCGGACGGAAGTGCAGCGCTAAGAGCCGGTTATGATGTCAGAGTGGGACTTATAGGACCCGGAGTTTCTGCATCGCACGGAGTCGAAAGGACACACCGCAATGCTTTGACTGAGACATTTAATCTGACAAAAGCTTATATTGAAAATTTCCGTTAATTAATGCTTCATATCTGTTTTAAAAATTTTAACTTCAGGAGTTTTATATTTTGAAAAGAGTTGTATCCGGAATTAAGCCTTCCGGAGATCTTACGCTCGGAAATTATCTCGGAGCAATGAAGAGATGGGCTGAAAATCAGCACAAGGAAGGATACGAGAATTTTTTTTTCGTTGCAAATCTTCATGCGATCACTGTTAAGCAGGATGCAGATCAGCTGAAAAAGAGGACTTATGACATTATAGCTTGGCTGCTGACCGTCGGAGTTGATCCGAACAGATCAGTTATATTCGTTCAGTCAATGATACCTGCACACAGTGAGATTTGCTGGATACTAAACAATTACGTAACTATGGGCGAGCTGGGAAAGATGACTCAGTTCAAAGATAAATCGGCAAAATCAGGCAGGGAAGGACAATTGGCAGGACTGTACGATTATCCCGTTTTGATGGCAGGCGATGTATTGCTTTATGATGCGGATGAAATTCCTGTAGGTATAGATCAGGTTCAGCATGTGGAATTAAGCAGGTCGATTGCTCAGAGATTCAATAATACTCACGGAGAGACTTTTAAATTACCGAAAGCCACTTTGTCGGAAAAAACTTCGAAAATAATGAGTCTGAATGATCCGCTTAAAAAAATGAGTAAAAGCGATACTGAAGACAGTTACATCAGTCTTGATGAAAATCCGGAGAAGATAATCAGGAAATTCAAAAGAGCAGTTACAGATTCGGAAAACAGCATCAGGTATGGTGAAGATAAACCGGCAATAAGTAATTTACTTGTTATACTTTCGGAATTTACTGAAAAATCCATTGATGAACTGGTCAGAGAATACGAAGGAAAAGGTTACGGCCAGTTCAAAAAAGACATAGGGGAAATAGTTGCGGACAAGCTTACGTATCTTCAGCAAAAATTTGCGGAAGTAAGAAATGATGAATCCCGTTTAAAAAGTATTATTTCCCAGGGTAACAGCAACGCATCGATTCTGGCAAATGAAAAAGTCAGTATAGTAAAAGACAAATTAGGACTTATTTAGGATAAAAATGATTATTGCAACAAACAGGATTATAAACATTGAAATTAGCATTCAGCAAGTTTATTTTCATTAACAAAGAATTTAATAAAAATTGATAGAACCTTCACCCCGCGATAAGATAAAGCAAAATGAGTTAAAAGCATGCGGAGAAATACCGCAGCATATCGCCATAATCATGGATGGAAACGGCAGATGGGCGAAATCCAAAAACCTGTCCAGGGTCTTCGGTCATAATGAAGGCGTAAATTCCGCAAGAGATATTGTTGAAGCCTCCGGTCAGCTTGGAGTTAAGTATTTAACTCTTTATACATTTTCGACTGAAAACTGGAAACGTCCGAGAACTGAAGTAACGCTACTCATGAAGCTTTTGATCAGATCGATCAGGGATGAAACCGGCCGTTTAAATCAGAATGATGTAAAACTGATAGCTACAGGAGATCTTGAAAATTTACCTGCCGTGGTCTTGAAAGAACTAAATGACGCAATGAAGACTACAAAGGACAATAAGCTTATGACATTAAATCTGGCTCTTAGCTACAGCGGACGATGGGACATCGTAAATGCAGTTAAAAAAATCATGAAGGAACAAAATGAATCCAAAATTGATTTAGAAAGTATAAATGAAAAAGTCTTTTCAAAATATCTTGTCACAAGGGATATTCCCGATCCGGATCTTCTGATCAGAACAGGCGGTGAATTCAGAATCAGTAATTTTTTATTATGGCAGCTTGCTTACAGTGAAATTTATATTGACAATAATTACTGGCCCGATTTTAAAAGAGCTCAGTATTACAAAGCCATTTCGGAATATCAGAAAAGAGAAAGAAGGTTCGGACTGGTCAGCGAACAATTAACAACGAAAAATAAAATTAAATGATGTTTAAAAAAGCAGATCTTAAGTTATCCCTTATTCTGATAATTTTTATTTCCTTCGTATCCGGAATAACATTCTCTCAGAATGACGGTCCCACAACTTACAGGATCGCAAGTATCAGTACGAGAGGCAATAAAAGCTATGAAACAAATACGATAATTTCATATTCGGGACTTAAAATCGGTCAGGAAATAGCAATACCTTCCGATCAGACAAAAGAAGCTATTGAAAGATTATGGAATATCGGGATTTTTTCGGATGTTAAAATATATCTTGAAAAAAAATTCGGTAACGATGCCTATCTTGTTATTGAAGTGGAGGAACTCCCGAGAGTCGAAAAAGTGGAGATATCGGGCAATGATGAATTATCAAATGACGATCTGAAGGAATATGTAAACGTTGTTAACGGCGAAGTGATATCCGATCAGAAACTTAAAGATATAGAGTATAATCTCAAAAAGCATTATGCCGATGAGGGTTACGGGCTTGCAGAAGTAAAAGTTGACAAACTGGTTTCTTCGGGTAATGAAGCAAGGATAAGGGTGAAAATCAATGAAGGCAAAAAGTTATCCGTTAACAAAATTATTTTCGAGGGTAACAGGAACATTTCATCTGATGATCTGAAAAGCGCTCTTGAAGATACTAAAGAAAATGTATGGTGGAAATTCTGGCAGGGATCTACTTTTGACAAACAGAAGTTTGAAGGAGACAAGAAACTCATTGAAAATCTTTACAGGGAAAAGGGTTACAAAGACGCCGTAGTTGTAGAAGACAAACTCTTGATTCTTCCTTCCAAAGAAGATGTTAATGTAAAAATTAAGGTTGATGAAGGAAAAAAATATTATGTTAACAATATTAAATTCGAAGGTAACAAGCTTTATGACAGCAAATTCCTTGCATCAAGAATCGGATTGAAGAAAGGCGATGTTTACAATACAATAAAGCTTAAGCAGAACATTTACGGAAATGAATCCGAAACTGATATAAGTTCAATTTATCTGGACAACGGATATCTTTCATTCAATTCTGAAATCAATGAAGTTCCGGCAGGAAATAATAAAATAGATCTCAACATTAAAATCAGTGAAGGCAGTCAGTTTAAATTCGGTCTTGTTGGTTTTGAAGGAAACGATAAGACACAGGATAAAGTATTAAGAAGAGAAGTATACACCATACCGGGTGATTTTTTCAACAAAAGCAATATCAAAAGAAGCATGCAGCAGCTTGCAGCTCTGAATTATTTTAATCCGGAAAAACTTACGCAGGATATAACATTATCCAATGACAGTACAGTTAACATAAAATACATTGTTGAGGAAAAGTCTTCAGATCAGTTTAACGCTTCCATAGGTTACAGCGGCAGTTTCGGAGTTACCGGAGCGCTGGGTCTGACATTCAACAATTTTGACATTTCAGCTCCGTTTTCAGGCGGTGCGGGACAGATACTGACATTTAACTGGTCATTCGGAACCGGAGGGACATACAGAACCTTTGACATCGGATTTCAGGAACCATGGCTTTACAATACTCCGACTCAGCTCGGATTCAATATATTTGACACAAGACAGAATTATTCCAATCTTGAACTGAAGGAAACAGGTGCTTCGGTAAATATCGGAAAAAGATTTAAATTCCCCGATGATTATTTCAGGGGAGACTGGACTGTAAAATTTCAGAGAACTGATGTAATAAACGGAGATGAAATTTATCAGGAAGGTGTCAGGAATCAGTTCAGCATAAAACAGATAATTTCTAGATCATCCGTATTTGAACCTGTATTTCCTACAGGCGGTACAAAAGTTTCAAATTCAACGGAATTATCCGGCGGTCCGTTTTTACCGGGTTCAGTTGATTTCATTAAAAACATTTTTTCCGCAGAAGCATATACACCTTTGACTCTCACCAGAAAACTCGTTCTTTATTCAAATTTCCAGTTCTCATTTGTGAATTCATTCGCAAAGGATAAATATCTCCCGCCGAATGAGACTTTTTACATGGGAGGAAACGGACTTACCTATAACACAATATCGCTGAGAGGTTATGAAGACAGAAGCGTAGGACCTTTAAGTCTGACAGGCAATCCTATCGGCGGAAGAGTCGCAGCAAAATACGGACTGGAATTAAGATATTCACTTTCACAGGATCCGCTTCCGATTTTTATTTTAGCATTTGCAGAAGCGGGAAATGTCTGGGCAGACATTAACAAGACCGATCCGTTTGACCTCAGAAGATCTGTAGGATTCGGAACCAGGCTGGTACTTCCTGCAGTAGGACTTGTCGGTTTTGATTTTGGATACGGCTTTGACAGAAAAATTGTAAGCGGTGAATCTCCCAAATGGCAGTTTCACTTTCAGTTCGGCAGAGGATTTTAACAAACAATAAAACAATAAACTAATAAAAAGGAGATCATTTTTTGAAAACCAGCTATTTGAAATTCATATTTATCATAATCGCAGCAGTTTGCTCGTTCGGTGTTACAGACAGTATGTCACAGGTAAAACTCGGATTTGTAGACAGCGAAACCATTTTAAAGCAACTGCCGGAAGCTCAGAAAGTTCAGGCAGAACTGGAAGGTCTGCAAAAATTATATCTTGACACTATTCAGACAAAAGAAACAGAGATTAAGAGTAAAGCGGACATTTTCAAATCAAGATACGATGATGCGCAAAAAAGAGTAGAATCCGGATTAATAAAATCTGAATCAGAAATGAAAGCCTTACAGGATGAAATCAGTGAGCTTCAGAAAGAAGTTCAGGCATTAGATGAAAACCTGACTCTTTACAAACAAACTATACAGAATGTATTGATAGCAAGGCAATCCGAGCTTTTTAAGCCCGTAAAGGAAAAGATCACAAAGACAATTGAAGAGATAGCAAAATCAATGAAAATTAATTTTGTATTTGACAAGGCGGACGGAACTTTACTGTACGGTGACAAGGAATTTGACATTACCTTCAAAGTTCTTGATAAATTAAAGTAGAAAAAATTTTTCTGTTCGATAAATCTGCCTGCCGGTAATTTCTGGCAGGCAATTTAAATTTAAATATTAAAAATGATTAAGTTCAAATTTCCGCTTATATTCTTTATCGTAATCTTGTTTTCAGTGCTCATCACAGCTGAATCATTTTCACAGACTAAAGTGGGATACATAGATTCCAAAAGGATACTTGAGTCAATGCAGGATTCAAGAGATGCCAAGATGAGACTTGACAATTTAGTTTCACAATGGCAGACGGATCTGAAAGTCCTTCAGGACAGTCTGAAGTTAATGAAGGAAGATTTCGAAAAGAAGAAGCTTATACTGACAGAGCAGCTGAAACAGCAGACGGAAAAGAAAATAGAAGAGCTTGAAGCTTCAGTCACTAATTTTAAAATTCAGAAGTTCGGAGAGTCAGGCGAATATTTCCTCAAACAGACAGAATTTATGAAACCGGTTCAGGACAGAATATTCAAAGCGATTGAAACGGTTGCAAAGAACGGAAATTTTGATTATGTATTTGACAGAAGCAGTGACATATTACTGCTGTATGTAAACGAAAATTATGATCTCACTTTAAAAGTAATAAATGAAATCGAGGGAAAACAATGAAACTTCGTGAAGTTGCAGACTTGATAAACGGAGAGCTTGAAGGAGATGAAAACATTGAAATTTCCGGAGTCGGAAAGATAGAATCCGCTAAAAAGGAAGAAATAACTTTTATTTCAAACCCGTTGTATGCAAAATTCTTCAACACCACCAAAGCCGGTGCTGTAATCGTTTCGGAAGAGTTTCTTGTGAAAGAAAAAAGAGATGACATTTCAATCCTGAGAGTTGAGGATCCGTATCTTTCTTTTTTAAAACTCCTGGAAATCTTTGAAACTGAGGAAGATATTGAATCTTATGAGATTTCGGTAAACTGTTATATCGGCAAAGAGACAGAGATTCCGGAAAATATTTATATCGGGCATTTCGTATCGGTGGGAAATAAATGCATTTTGGGAAATAACACAAAAATATTTCCGAATAGCACAATTTATAATGATGTTAAGATCGGATCCAACTGTATAATAAATTCGAATGTAACTATTTACAAGGGATGTATTATCGGAAACAATGTTATCATACATTCAGGTACTGTAATAGGTTCTGACGGATTCGGATTTGCGAAAGATGAAAAAGGACAATTCAAAAAGATTCCTCAGACCGGAATTGTTGTCATAGAAGATAATGTGGAGATCGGTTCAAACTGTTCTATTGACAGAGCTACAATAGGGCATACAGTAATAAGAAAAGGAGTAAAATTAGACAATCAGATACAGGTTGCGCATAATGTTGAAATCGGCGAAGATACCGTAATAGCGGCTCAGGTGGGGATAGCAGGTTCGACTAAAATCGGCAAACGCTGCATGATCGGCGGACAGTCCGGACTTGTGGGTCATTTAAATATCTGTGATGATGTAATTATCGGAGCTTCTGTCGGAGTTTCAAAATCAATTGACAAGCCCGGTGTCTACATAGGTTACAGGGCAAGACCTCAGAGGGAAAGTTTGCTGACGGATATTGCAATAAGAAATCTGAACAAACTTGAAAACAGAGTAAAGGATCTGGAAATAAAGTCATCTAAATAAAAACAATTCTGACAATGCTCGAAAAACAAAGAACGATAAAGAATCCCGTAACACTTTCCGGAGTCGGTCTTCATACCGGAAATAAATCGAACATGACATTTAAGCCCGCACCAGAGAACAGCGGAATTGTATTTAAAAGAACAGACCTGCCCGGATCGCCTGAGATACCAGCCGATATAGACCATGTAACTGATATTTCAAGGGGAACTACAATCGCTAAAGACAATGCCGAAGTGCATACTGTCGAACATGTTCTTGCAAGCATCATGGGATGCGAAATAGACAATATAGTAGTTGAGATTGATTCAAACGAACCGCCTATTATGGACGGAAGCGCAAAGGATTATGTAGAGACACTGAAAGCTGCTGAAATAATAGAACAGAATGCAAAAAGAGATTATTTAATTATTGAAGACACTGTTCATTATCATGATGATGTTAATAATGTTGATATAGTAGCACTGCCATTAAAAGATGATTTCAGAATCTCAGTAATGGTAGATTACAATAATCCTGCACTTGGCGTTCAGCATACGGGATTGTTTAATCTTCATAAGGAATTTGAAAAGGAATTTGCTCCTTCCAGGACATTTTGTTTTCTGAGCGAAATAGAATTCCTTATAGAGCAGGGGCTTATAAAGGGAGGAGATCTTAACAATGCAATTGTTATCGTGGACAAAGAGGCAAACAAAGAGGAGCTCGAAATTCTTAAAAGCAGATTAGGGATCGGAGAAAGCGTTATATTAGGTTCCGGAGCAACTCTCAACAATAAAGAACTGCGATTCAAAAATGAACCTGCCAGACATAAATTACTCGATCTCATTGGAGATCTGGCATTGATCGGAGCTCCGGTCAAGGGCCAGATACTTGCAGCAAGACCGGGTCACAAATCAAATGTCGAATTCACAAAAATGCTCAGAAAACTTTATTTGCAGAAAAAGATTGAAAAGAAATTTCAGATAATGAAATCCGAAAACTGCATTTTTGACATTGAAGCCATCATGGACATTATGCCGCACAGGTATCCTTTTTTACTTGTTGACAGAATTATTGAACTTGAACAGGGTGTCCGGATTGTAGGATTAAAGAATGTAACTTTCAACGAACCTTTTTTTAACGGACATTTTCCCAATAAAAGAGTGATGCCGGGAGTCCTGATTGTTGAAGCCATGGCGCAGTGCGGATTTATACTTGTAATAAATCTGCTGGAAGATCCCGCTACTAAAATGGCTTACTTTGCATCCATTGAAAAAGTAAAATTCAGAAAAACAGTTACTCCCGGAGACCAACTGATATTTGAAATGTTCCTTCTGTCTTACAAAAGGGGAATTTGCAAAATCGGAGGAAAGGCTTACAAAAATTTTATAGGAGGCGAAGTAGTTTGCGAAGGTGAATTTATGGCAGCAGTAGTAGACAAGTAAAAATTTATGAATAATTTTGTTTAAAATAAAAACAGCTCTGGTATACGGAGCTGTTTTTATTTTTCAGACAAATTTTTACAATTCCGTCAGAGCTTCCACTCCGGGCAGTTTCTTTCCTTCTAGAAATTCAAGAGAAGCTCCTCCGCCTGTAGAGACATGAGATACTTTATTTTCAAGACCTGCCTTAGCCACTGCGCTTGCAGAATCCCCTCCTCCTATTACAGTTACAGCTCCTTTAGCCGTTGCTTCAGCAAGAGATTTTGCAATTTCAATTGTTCCTGTAGCAAAAATATCTATTTCAAAAACTCCCATCGGCCCGTTCCATACTATTGTGTTTGACTTAATAATTTCCTGTTTGTATTTATGAATGGTTTTCGGTCCGATATCCACACCGATCCAGTCATTGAAGTCCGGTGTAATTCTGTCAGCGAACATTTCTTTTGTCTGAGCAGTTTTATCAAATTTATCAGCCATAAGCACATCTTCAGGAAGTTCGAATTTAGTCTTAGATGATTTTACTTTCTCAAGAATTTCCTTTGCAAGACCGACTTTATCTTCTTCAAGAATTGATTTTCCGATATTATAACCCAGGGCTTTATAAAAAGTAAACATCATTCCACCGCCTATAAGTATTGTATCGGCTATGTTTAAAAGATTATCCAGTACATCTATCTTACCCGAAATTTTCGAACCTCCGAGTATCGCGCATAAAGGTCTTTTGGGATCTGCAACAGCCGCCGTAAGATATTTCAATTCTTTTTCCATAAGATATCCTGCAGCACAGGTCTTTATGAAATGTGTAACACCTTCCGTGGAAGCATGTGCCCGGTGAGCAGTTCCGAAAGCGTCATTGACAAAAATATCTCCGTAAGCTGCAAGTTTTTTTGCAAATTCCGGATCATTGTTTTCTTCCTCTTTATAAAATCTCAGATTCTCAAGTAAAATTACATCACCGGGTTTCATATTATTTATAACTTCCTTATTATCTTCACCGATGCAGTCATCAGAGAACAATACAGGTTTATCCAGTACATTTGATAAATATTCTGCCACAACCGAAAGAGAATATTTCATATTCTTTTCTCCCTTTGGTCTACCGAGATGACTCATGAGGATACACTTGCCGCCATTTGATATAATTGCTTTAATGGTTGGAAGAGATTCCATTATTCTTTTGTCATCCGTAATAACACCGTTGGCATCTACGGGAATATTGAAATCAACTCTTACAAGAATATTTTTATCTTTAATTTTATTCTCATCAATTAAATTTTGCAGGGATAGTTTTGACATATATGTGTAAGATTAAATTTTAAATTTCAAAATACTGTTTTTGAAAAAATATTTATATTCAAAAAAAAACCCTTTGATACTTTCTATCAAAGGGTTTTATAAAAAATATTTAAAACAGAATTACTTGATCAGCATCATTTTCTTTGTGTC
>JAFDZQ010000090.1 GCA_018266895.1 Bacteroidota bacterium | reverse complement strand
ATCTATACTTTTGGGACAGCCCCAAGCTTTGCAAAAGAAAAATCTCCCGCCCGCCTAGCCCGCCTTTGGTTTACCTCGCTGAAAGCGGGCGAGGCATACCGGCGAGGCTGGCTGACGAAAAATTGCCTAAATTCTCTACGCAATTGCGGCAAAAATTAAACTCGCCTTCGGCTCGAACAGAAATTTTTGCTTATCGCAATTGCTTCGAGAATTTTTAACGTCAATTTTTCGTAGGCGGGTTCTTTTTTTCAAATTAAAAATAAATCTAATTATGTGATTTAAATAAAGATTATTTTTCATTTCAAAATTGTTTTGGATGGTAGTGAAAAAATATTTATTTCTATAATTATTTAGTACTGAATTGGTACAACCTTTTTCGAGTCTGTCTCAAAACCGTAAATTATTTTAACACAGAGACCCAGAGATACAGAGGATTTTAAATTTTGCTTGTTTTTGCTGTGCCTTTGTGTTGATTTCTTCAGTTTTGAGACACTCTCTTTCAAAGGGGAGGGCTTGCTTCGTCCGCTTCAGTGAGGTAAACCGAAGGCGGTCAGGGTGGGGTTGTTCAAAATAGCTTACATTTTAATTCAAATTTTTATAATTACATTTCTGAATGTTTTGGACGGATGTGAAGTCATACAGGTAATTTACTGTTAATAGTATTTAATTTTAATAATATTTTTCGGATTTTGTATTTTAATAAAGTCTAATATTTCTATGTCGGATTCCTTAGTTAATCTTATTATCATTGTTTCGAAAATCGCCGTTGTTCAGGGTGTGCTTCTGACTGCTGTTGCTTATTCGGTTTATGCCGAAAGAAGAGTCTCAGCTTTTATACAAAACAGGATCGGTCCGAACAGGGTCGGACCTGCGGGTCTGCTTCAGCCCCTTGTTGATGCAGTGAAACTGCTCCTCAAAGAAGATATTGTTCCAGCAAATGCCAACAGATTTATTCATTCTCTTGCACCTTCAATTTCCATCGTAGTAGCGCTTTCGACTTTTGCCGTGATTCCTTTCGGTGATACAATTACCATAGGAGACAAAGTCATAAAACTTCAGATTGCAGATGTGAATATCGGAATTCTTTATTTTCTTGCCATGACTTCCCTGGGTGTTTACGGAGTTACTCTCAGCGGATGGTCTTCCAACAATAAGTACTCGCTGCTCGGAGGATTAAGATCTTCAGCGCAGATGATAAGTTACGAACTCTCAATGGGTCTTGCCGTTCTTGCGATTATTCTCATGAACGGATCGCTGCAACTCGATACAATAGTCAAAAACCAGGCAGGGTGGAAATGGAATATTATTCTGCAGCCGGTAGGATTTATCATTTTTCTCATATCAGCTTTTGCAGAAACGAACAGAACTCCGTTTGATCTGCCTGAAGCCGAACAGGAACTTGTGGGAGGGTATCATACCGAATATTCTTCAATGAAATTCGCTCTGTTCTTTCTTGCAGAGTATGCAAATGTAATCGTATCTTCTTCAATGATAACAACCTTGTATCTGGGCGGATGGCAGTTTCCTTATCTCCAGAATATCGGATTACCTCCAATGCTTGTCAGCATTATTCAGATCCTGACGTTTGCAGCCAAGGTTACTTTGCTAGTACTGTTTTTTATCTGGGTAAGATGGACTGTGCCGAGATTCAGATATGATCAGCTTATGAATTTAGGCTGGAAATATATGCTTCCGCTGGGCATAGCAAACCTGGTCATTACCGCCATAGTGATTCTTTTTATGAAATCATAAGGCTCCCCAAAAAAGTTAAAGGGTTTTCTTTTTTTAATAACTAAAAATTTTTTTCAATGAAAAAGGTTTTTATCTGTATCGTATTATTATCTTTTTTTTCTCTGAAATCTTACGGTCAGACTTACAGTGATTTTACTCTTCAGGATCTTGAAGGCAATGAGATTAAACTCAGCAAACTGCTTGAAAAGGGACCTGTAATGATATCTTTCTGGGCAACCTGGTGCTCGCCCTGCAAGGAAGAAATGAAAAAGATGTATCCCGTTTATGAAAAATACAAAGATAATGGGTTTACTTATCTTGCAGTAAATCAGGATAATCAGAAATCAATCTCAAAAGTGAAGTCATTTATCAAAGCGAACGGTTATACTTTTCCTGTGGTGCTGGATCCGGATAAATCAGTATTCGAATCATACAGCGGTCTTGGAATTCCTTATTCTCTTCTTATTTCAAAAGACAGAAAAATAATTTCAAAACATCTGGGATACGTCACCGGTGATGAGATTAAAATTGAATCTGAAATTAAAAGTGTTATGCCTGCCGAAGAATGAAGAACATTGCTTCAGTTTAATTTTTTCTTTTACTGATTAAATTTACATTACTTATGAAAATATTTTTTTTTGCTTTCGCTGTGTTTTTTATTTCCTGCCGGTTTGCTTTTTCACAATTAAATCTGAATGCTGATGCCGCAGTAAGCAATGTTTTCAGATACGGAAGCGGTTATGAATATACGGGAAACATTAAATCGCCTAAAGAGTATTTTGAAAATCTTACGGACGCCCGTCTGACCGTTAACGGAGTTACTTTCGGAATGAGACTTGAAATAAGCGATCCGATAGAGTATGGTCTTAATTTCAAGGGTGTAAGAAAAAGATTTGTTGAATACAAACATGAAACAGGATTATCGTTGCGAGCCGGCGATTACTGGGAAATTCTTTCCAGGGGTTTATCGCTGAATGTTTTTGAGGACAGACCGCTGGGCTATGATACCGGTATTGACGGCATCAGGATAGCATACGAGAAAAAATTCGGGAAAAAAAATCCCGTCCTTTTAAAGACTCAGATTCTCGGAGGCGATATAAATTACAGTGATTATATTTCCCCCGAACGAACAGAAAAATATAAAATAAGAAATGCTTACGCCGAAATCAGTCCGGTTAAATATCTGACACTCGGATTAAGTTATGTTTATTCAAAAGGCGAACTCCCGGAAGAAAATATCAACACAATTGTCAAAACCGATCTTCCTGAGATCAATCTGAATTTCAATCTGTCCGACTTTCAGTTTTATGCCGCTTATTCACATAAAACTTCCCTTGTTACTCCGAACGAAATTTTTCAGAATCCGGTAACTGCAAAAGGAGACGGTTTCTATTCATCCGTATCGTACTCCTTTGATAAATTCGGACTGACATTTGACTATAAAAATTACAGATACGATATTACTCTACCGGACAACAGAAGCAATACAAGACCTACCAGAATGCTGCCATATCAGAATCCGCCTACAGCCCTGAAAGAACATACATCAACTCTGATTACAAGAAATCCGCATGTTGTGGACTTCAATGATGAAGTAGGAGGTCAGATCGAACTGGTTTATTCTCCAAATGAAAAACTTAGTTTCAATATTAACGGCAGCGTTGCATCAAGGCATTATCAGTATGAAGATACGGATCCCACTTCAGGAACCTCTTACAAAAGAATTGAACGTGACAACAGTTTTATTCCTTCTCTTGATGATCCTTTTTCACCTTTCTGGGAATTATACACGGAAGGAGAATATTATGCATCCGATAAGGTTTATTTCAAAGCTGCATTTGCAAGACAGAGCAGTCTTCTTTACAATCAGATAAATCCTCTTTCATCGGAAAGAATTTCCACGACAACAATACCGGTAGAAGTAAAATATTCTTTAAGCAGCAGGAATACTCTTACTTTTATCGCGGAGCAGCAATGGGCGAATAATTCTATAAGGATCGGTGAAAAGACTTATATGAATCATTTCCTTTCGCTTACATTTTCCAGGTCGCCGAATATTAATCTGACGCTGAACACTGAGTTTACCGATGACGGGGAAGAACCTACCGGGAAAAAATTCTGGTGGCTGACTGAAGCTTCATATAAAATCAATGAATCAAGCACGGCGCTGGTTTCTTACGGATCGGAGCGCGGAGGATTAAGATGTTCAAACGGAATTTGCAGATTTGTAAAACCTTTTGAAGGATTCAGATTCGGAGTTCAGAGTTCATTTTAATTATTAATAAGGAGATTTAAAGAATATGAACACAAAAATTTTATTTGCCGTACTGTTATTATTTTCCGGAATGATGTTTTATTCCTGCGAAAGCAATGATAATCCTGCAGTCAATACTTCACCTGCTTTAAATATTCCGAATCTGATTTCCCCCGCAAACAATTCCGCCGTTTCTACACTTCAGCCGTTGTTTGACTGGTCCGATGCCGCTTTGAGATACCGTCTTCAGATTTCGGGGAGTCCGGATTTTACGAATATTATTCTCGACACTTCAGGTCTTTCAGCTTCACAGTTTTTACCGGCGGCTGCAATTCTGAATGACGGAGGGTTTTATTTCTGGAGAGTGAAAGGAATTAATTCTGCCGATACATCCGACTGGTCAGCACAGTTTTTGTTTTCACCGCTGCTGCAGCCTGTCAGCGCAACAAATAAATCTCTCGTGGAAATATTCACAAATACAAGCTGCATACCCTGCGTTGAACCCAACCGGTATCTTGATGACATAAACGATCTGAACGGCATTACTTCAAATGATAATTCAGTCGTCATTCTCAGAGTTCATACAACATTGTTTGCCGGAGACCCGTTTTATCTCTACAACACTGCCGATAATTCAGCAAGGATGAATTTCTACAATGCGGCTGCTGTAAATCCAAGGACATTTCTTCTCGGAACTTCACTCGGCTCATTTTCCGCATCTGCATATACCGTAAAGATAAATGAAAAGCTCGGATCACTCAGAACATTCGCTATAAGAATTGCAAATACTTATGATACAGTCTCAGGAAACGGATTGATCGGTATTAATATCAGACAGATTTCCGGACAGACAGTATCTGATCTTGTTTATCATATTGCAGTTGCTGAAAACGGAATTCTGTATGCAGCTCCGAACGGAGAGACAAAGTTTGAAAATACGCTGAGAGATCTGATAACTCCTCCCGACGGACAGAGTTTTTCCATAAGCTCAGGACAGACAAAAAGCTATGTTCATAACTATTCTCTGCCGGAAACAATAAATAAGAGAAAAACCGATCTGATAGTATTTGCTCAAAAAATTTCAACAAAGGAAATATTTGCAGTGGAAAAGATCAGGGTGATACCTTAATGTATTTCTGATTTTGTTTCTTAACTTAAATAACGCATTCTTCATTCAGGATAATCTACCCTTCTTAAGATTATTTTAATCTAAATTCAATATTCGTATATTTGACATATAAGAAAATTATGAAAAAATATATTTACATACTGTTTCTGATACTGGTTTTGCACAACACCGATTTATTTTCCCAGACCGATACCTCCAAATCATCCGCGGACACTACTGATCTGAGGGATAATTTACAGGAAGAAATATTAATGGAGGATTCAAAAGATGAAAACGAGGATTCAAAACTGTTTGATCTCTTGGACAACCTCAAAAGAAATCCTTATGATCTTAACAAAGTAACTCTGGATGAACTTAATGACATTCCTTTCCTTAATTCGATCATTGCAAAGAAGATCATAGATTACAGGCAAAAAAATAAAGTGTTTAAATCAAAGCGCGCTTTACTTAATGTCGAAGGCATGACTGAAGATCTTTATGACAAGATCAAGATTTATCTGGTAGTGAGACAGTCTTCGAAGGACATTATTATAGATGAAACCGGAAATAAGTTTTCTGTTTCAGATCCGGGCAGGTTTCTGTCTTTTAAAAACAGACTTCGTTCCCGGTTTATACAGGAACTACAGCCGAAGACCGGATATCTCACGGGAAAATACGAAGGGTCCAGACCAAAAATTTATAATCAGATCAATTCGAAACTTCTTAAACTTGACTACAAGCTGGAAGCAAATCTGACCGTGGAAAAAGATGCGGGAGAAAAAAACCTTGCTGATTTTGTTTCCGGATATCTGGAATTAAAAGATTATAAATTTATAAAAGAAGCCGTAGCGGGTGATTACACTCTTAATTTTGCGCAGGGACTTTCAATGTGGTCCTCACTTTCTTTTTCAAAAGGTATTGACGCCGTTTCTCCTTTGAAGAAAAAAGGGAAAGGTGTTGACGGATATTCTTCGGTGAATGAAGTTCAGTTTTTCAGAGGCGGCGCTGCAAAATTTGCATTCAGTGATTTCAATCTGAATGTGTTTTATTCGGATAATTATTATGATGCAACCGTTGACACAACAAACGATGAGATCTCCAGTTTTTATGTTGACGGTTATCACAGAACTTCTTCCGAGATCAGAAGAAAGAATTCCGCAAAGGAAAAACTTTTTGGCGGAAGACTCACTTATGAAAAAGGAAGCCTGAAGCTGGGTTCCACTTACTGGACAAGCACTTTTTCCAAGCCTTTATCAGATGATTCCGTAAAAATCCTTTACAATTTTTCGGGAACAAAAGCAGATATGATCGGATTTGATTATGATTTCATTTACAAAAACCTGAATTTTTACGGAGAGATTGCCCGGTCCCAGTCAAATTCCATTGCAGCCATAAGTTCAATGCAGATGACGTTCTTCAGATTTGCTGACATACTGCTGCTTTACAGAAATTATCCAATAGATTTTGCGCCGGTCCATTCATTCGGATTCGGTGAAAGAAACGGAGAGACAAAAAACGAAAGAGGTTTCTATGCGGGGATTTCCATGAAACCTTTAAAGGGTCTGAGTATCAACAGTTATTTTGATCAGTATGAATTTCCTTACAGAACTTATTTCAATCCCGTTCCGACTTCCGGAAATGATTTTCTCACAAATATAGAATGGAAAGCGGCGAAAGGACTTGTCGTGAGTCTCAAATATAAAAATGAAAGCAAGGAAGAATCAAGGACCGTAAAGGACAATTACGGAAGGGATGTAAAAAGAATTGACGACAGAAATCAGATTAATGTCCGCGCAGGATTGATCTATCAGGTTACGGAAAGAGTAAGAGTAAGAAGCCGCTTCGAATATGTAAATGTCGACTACGAGAATTTTGGCGGAGACAACAAAGGAATGCTTTTCTTTTCGGATATAAGAATAATTCCATTTGCCGGACTTTCGCTTGATATGAGATACATTGTTTTTGATACAGATGATTATGACAGCAGGATTTATGAATTTGAAAATGACATAAAAGGAGTAATGTCGAATGTCGCTCTGTACGGAAAAGGAAGACGACTTTATGCAGTCGTAAAATACAAACCTTTTCCTTTCACTGAAATTTCAGCAAAGTACGCGGAGACATTTACAGACGGTGTAAAGAGCACGGGAAGCGGTAATGATGAAATCAGGAATAATATAAACAACAAACTTTCTGTCGGACTTGAACTGAATTTCTGATTTCATTACTCTGCAGCTTTGATACAGTATCATTGCATAAATTTACTTTTACTATTCATTACCCTTGTCAAAACCCGTGATAATTCATTCCGGTTTGTTCGGAAAATTTCCCGAGCTTGTATTCGGATTCAGCACCAAGCAGGGAGGAGTTTCGCCGGAACCGTTTTGCATGAACCTCAGCGCTTCCGTAGGTGATGACATTGAGAATGTAAAAATTAACCGCAGAATATTTTTTGAAAACCTGGGAATAAATGAAAGCAATGTTACTTATCAGAAACAGATCCATTCCACGACAATAAATTACTCGCCGGCGCCTTCTCATTTTGAAGGATGTGATGCTGTTTACACCGACATTAAAAATAATTATCTTGCTGTAAGCGTTGCAGACTGCATACCTGTGTTTTTATATTATCCCGTTAAAAAAATAATTGCCGGAATTCACTCCGGATGGAAAGGCACTTTCGGTAAAATTGTCACAGCAACAGTCGAAAAGCTCAAATCCCGTTTTTCCGCCGACCCTTCGGAAATTTATGCATATATCGGACCCGGAATATCGCAGGAAAGATATGAAGTCGGACCTGAGGTCGGGAAACTGTTCAGCAGTGAAGTAAGCATTAAGAGAAACGGAAAATACTTTGTCGATTTAAAGAAAGATAATTTTAACCAGCTCATAAATTCCGGTTTGAAAAAAGAAAACATAGAGGTTTCGGATCTGTGCACATTTACTGAAAAAGAACTGCTTCATTCATACAGAAGAGACGGAGTCAGATCCGGAAGAATGTTCGGTGTCATCGGAATAAAACACTGAACCGACTGACCTAATTTCTTTTTTTAATGACAAAATAACTGTAGACGGTAATTAATGACATAAACACTCCTCCTGTTATAAACGGATACTTATATCCCATAAACTGATAAACAAATCCTCCCCAGACAGGTCCCATAAATCTTGCAAGAGAGCCAAGTGATTGATTAATACCGAGAATTGTTCCCTGTTCTTCTTTACCGATAGACTGTGAAAGCATGCTGATTGCTACTGTATTGTTCAGTCCGTTCCCAAGCGAGAGAATTACGATGACGAAGAGAAGAAAAATCAGGCTTGTAGAATAACCTATGAGACCCAATCCGAATATCGCAATGAAGCATCCAAGTATAAGAGTGTTTTGTTCGCCGATTTTTTTATTGATTACCTTAAGAATAAACACCTGTACCAGTGCTCCTGTCAGTCCCATGAAAGAAAATATATAGCCAATCTCCGCCTGATTCATACCGAGACCGTCTTTTCTTTCTGCAAAGAGCTGGAATGTTCCGAAAATATTGGAGAAGGAAAATACAGCCACAAAAAATATGATGATATATTTTCCGTAATTTCTGTTTGTCAGCGCATTCAGAAATATTTTTATGTTAAGAGGATTGAAGCTTCCTTTATTCAGTCTGTTTTTCAGCTGGATTTCCTTTGAGAGAGTTTCTTTGAAAACAAAGATACAAAGTAAAGCAGCCATAAGCGAAAGGGCTGCAGAAATAAATACAGGAAAAGAATATCCGAAATTCTGCGAAAGCACTCCTCCTATGGAAGGTCCGAATACAAATCCGAGAGCAAAGGCAGCGCTTATCATTCCGATCCCTTTTGTTCTGTCTTCATGGGACGTTACATCTGATATCACCGCCTGTGCAGCAGAAATATTTGCTGCGAAAATTCCTGCGAAAGCTCTTGCCAGAACGAGAATCAAAGCCGAAGGAATAATTCCTGAAAAGACAAATGAAAGAAGAAGATTAGAAACTACGCTTCCGCTAAGACTCATTACCAGTATGGGTTTTCTTCCGTATCTGTCTGATAAAAATCCCCAGACCGGCGTGAATACAAACTGCATCAGAGAGTAAATACCTGCAATCAGACCTATCGTGAATTCATTGATATGAAGTACATTTACGGAAAAAGAAGGAAGCAGAGGAATGATTATGCCGAATCCGAGCAGATCAATGAATATTGTAAGAAAAATTACAACCGGTGTTGATTTATTTTTCAAAGATAATGAAATGTAAATTTTAGATAGTTAAAACAAGAAAAAGTTTTTAAACTTCAAACACAGGAACCGGACAAAATGAAACTATAAAAATCAGAAATGTGAACCATCCGGTCATCATTCTTCCTGTTCCGAGAGGTTCCTCTGATTCGGAATAAGTCGGAGGGTGCTTAATCTTAATTACAAAAAATATAAGCAGCGCCCAGACAAGCCAGTTGACTGATCCTATATTGATATTTATGCCAGCAAAAGGAAGGAGTCCTGCCATTCCGAAGATCAAAAGCAGTGAAAAGAAAAAATATGCCACGAATTTGTGTCTGCGTCCGAACATAGCGTAGGATATATGACCTCCGTCAAGCTGTCCGATGGGAATCATATTGAGGGAAGTAATAAGCAGTCCGAACCATCCGACGCAAAGAAACGGATAATGATAAACTTCATTCATCGGCGGCATAAAAACATTTGCTCCCGAAGCAAAAATCTTTTCAAGGAAAAGAAAGATCAGACTGTAACCGAAAGTAAAACCGCTCAGGGGAATTCCCGATACTGCATATTCCGGATGAATTTTATAAAGATAGTTAACGGGAGGAAGAGTCGTAAAACCGATTATAAGAATTATAAGAGAAGTAACCCACCCCGCTATAGGACCTGCGGCGCCGATGTCCAGCAATGCCTTTCTGCTGTAATACTGTGATTTCATTCTTATAACAGCGCCCATTGTTCCGAACGGATTCAGAAATATAAACGGAAACGGAATGTAATAAGGAAGAGTCACAGGGACTTTGTGATACTTTGCCGCAAAATAATGTCCGAATTCATGAGTTGAAATTACAAGAAGTATCAGGACAGAATATGTTATTCCGTAAGAAAAGTTATTCAGCTGATACGGATCTTTATTTGCCCAGAAAACTCCCGCAATAACTGTAGTAAAAAATGTGAAAATAAAAAGGATGATATTTAAGAGAAATCCGGATCTGTCTGTTCTTTTACTTATTTCTTGTCCGGAAATTAATACATTTTCACTTTCATCTGACTGAAGAGATTCATATTGATTCATGTATTGTAAAATAATTCTATTCTTGTATTAATTCAATCTGAAAATATTTTTAATTTTCAGGCGGACGCACATCCGTCCAAAATGTTGAATATTTATTAACGAACTAAAACATATTGTAAATCAACAGGTTTGTTTCTCACAGAATTCTCAGCTTCACTCTGATCAGTCTCTGCATG